>JAGBGV010000053.1 GCA_017935805.1 Clostridia bacterium
AATCGTATTCCGAAGGGGACACCGCTTCGGCGGATGAAAATTTCAGGACAGACGATACGGAGAAAAATATGATTGCGGTTGGAAAACGGTTTGCCGATACTTTGGCGGATAATGGAATTAATGTTATACACTGTACGGAGATGTTTGACCTGAAATCGTATCCCGATGCATATAACAACAGTGCGGCGGCAGTGAAGAGTTATATGGAGAGGTACCCCGGTATACAGTATGTACTCGATATACACAGAGATGCCGTGATCAGAGCTGACGGGGATGTGGTAAAAAGTGACGGCGGTGAAGGAGCACAGGTAATGATAGTTTGCGGAACCGATTCCATGGGCGCGGATTTTCCGCGTTGGCGTGAAAATTATGTATTCGGAACGGAATATCAGAGAATAATGCGAGAAGAATCGCCAAGCCTTGTCAGATATATGAATCTTCGCAATGCCTCATTCAATCAGCAGCTCTGTAACAGATATCTTCTTCTTGAGATCGGTACCTGCGGTAATACTCTTGAGGAAGCCCTGTCAAGTGCAGAGTTTGCGGCAAATGCTTTTGCAAGGCTTGTGCGAGGTGAGTGAAATCGTAAACTTTTTGCGATTTTACATAAATGTGGGAAAAGTACTTCCAATTTAGGATAAAATATAGTATGATAAATAGAAGCAGTATTCAATATACAGATTTTTAATAAAGAGGATTTGTAATGAAACTATATGTGGTGATCCCTTGCTATAATGAGGAGGCTGTGCTTCCCATAAGCGCACCTGCCTTTAGAGATAAGCTTTGCCGTATGATAGATTCGGGTAAGGTCTCTTCTGACAGTAAAATAGTATTTGTGGATGACGGTTCAAAGGACAAGACGTGGGAAATAATCGAGAAGCTCCACGGCGAGGATGATATTTTCAGAGGCATAAAACTGTCGAGAAACCGTGGGCATCAGAACGCACTTCTTGCGGGACTTATGACTGTCAAGGATGAGTGTGATGCCGTTATTACCATAGACGCAGACCTTCAGGATGATATTGAAGTGTTTGACAAGATGGTGGACAAATGTACCGAAGGAAACGATGTCGTATACGGTGTGCGTTCATCCAGAGAAAGCGATACATTCTTCAAGCGTACCACTGCTCAGGGATTTTATAAGTTTATGTCCATGATGGGTGCGGAGACGGTTTATAATCACGCG
This sequence comes from Clostridia bacterium, assembly GCA_017935805.1. The sequence goes on from JAGBGV010000053.1 coordinate 1,187, forward strand.
GATTTCAGACTTATGAGCCGCCGTGCCATTGAGGGACTGTCTGAGTTTTCCGAGGTGAATCTTTTCCTCCGCGGAATCGTTCCGATGATCGGATATCCTTCGGCAACTGTTGAATACAGCCGTTCGCCCAGAGCTGCCGGTGAGTCAAAATATCCTCTGAAAAAGATGATATCATTCGCTACCGAGGGTATAACCTCTCTGTCAGTGAAGCCTCTCAGGATCATCTGTACGATCGGAGTCCTTATATTTACCGTAAGCCTTATAATGCTTATATATTCACTTGTGCGATACCTTACGGGACATACTGTTGCGGGTTGGACGTCTCTTACAATATCCGTATGGGCTCTCGGCGGAATACAACTGTTTTCTGTTGGCGTTCTTGGAGAATACGTAGGAAAGATTTATCTTGAGACCAAGGCGAGACCTCGCTTTATCGTTGAGAAGTATATTAAATAATAACATAAAGGCAGATGAGTTCAAAACTCATTTGCCTTTTGGCTTTTAGAGACCCGCTGTGCAGCATATCGCAGAGGAAATCACAGTGGACAACTCGTCTACTATGAGGTCGGAGTCCTTTGGCGATACAAAATATCTTCTCTCGTTGTGAAGTGTTTGTGAGAGCTGTTTCGGCATATCGGATATTCCTGATTCTCTGAGTGTATCAAAGACCAGTGTTGCGGAGTCAACGACAGTCGGTACACCAACGGAGATTACGGGGCATCCGATGCTTTCTCTGTTTATTGGTGTGTGTTTATCTCCCGTTCCCGATCCGGGCGATATCCCGGTGTCGGATATCTGTACGATGGATGCCAGCTTTTTGACGGATCGTGCGGCGAGTGAGTCTATGGCGATAACGATATCAGGGTGCACGGCTGTTGCCGTGTTTTTTATTATTTCGGCAGTTTCAATCCCTGTCTGCCCGAGCACGCCGGGGACTATAGCGCATATGCGTGAACATCCGAGCGATGTAAAAATACCTTTGTCCATTGCGTGGTTTGTTACAGTGATCTTATCTGCTGTGAGCGGACCGAGAGAATCTGCTGTTATGAATCTGTTGCCGAGCCCTGCAACAAGAATGCACAGCTCATTTGTCGGTTTGCGGTTTGATGCCGTGTTTACGTAATTACGAAGAATTGTGGTGAGAGTGTCTTTGCAACGTCCGACTGCGCTGTCTGAACATAACCATAATTCCCCTATGTCAACAGTCGTGTAGCTGCCGTCTCGAAAGTGAGAATCACCGCTTATTATAACTTCGTCTACGTGAAAACCGTTCAGTATATATTCTTTTATTGCGGAGGTCTTTTCGTCTACTGAAGGTGTAGTCCTTTCGCAGGCAAGATCGCTTCTTGGAAGGGTAAAAAGTGTGTTGTTTTGCATCCCCGAAGACTCCATTTTTGTTTGAATTTTGTTCTGTGTAGCATATTGTGTCTGTAATATGGGTGAAAAATACGTGTGAGGAAGGCAAAACACTTATTTTTAAGGAGGTTTATTGTGCAAAACAACGGAATACGCATGGTAAAATTGTACAACTTGACAAATCTTTAGATTGTTTAAAAATAAGTAATTGATTATCTCTGAGAAAAGTGATATAATATCTAAAAGTGTCTGAATATCCCGGTTGAATTACGGGTGTCCGGATAAAATGTGAGGAGGAATTACCCGCAAATGAAACGGATTTTATCCATGATCATATGCCTTGCGACCATCGTTGTGTCTTTCGCAGGCTGTTCCACCCTTAAGGGTGATGACAAGGGAGCTATCATCAATGTTTTCCTTGCCGAGGAAGTATACAACTTTGATCCCGCTATGAATTATCACAGTAATGAAATGGTGAAGTTCTTCAGCCTTATCTATGAGGGACTTACCAGGCTTGATGCAAAGGGAAATTGGCAGAAGGCTCTCATGAAGAGTTATGAGAAATCCTTTGATTCCGAAATCGGTGAATACAAGGTGACCATTACCCTTAACAGCACACAGTGGAGTGACGGACGTTCCGTTCAGGCTCAGGACGTTGTTTACGCATGGAAGCGTATTCTTGATCCCAGCTTCTACGGTGCCGCATCCTCCATGCTCTATGATATAAAGAATGCACGTGCCGTAAAGCGCGGTGATGTTTCCATTGATGATCTTGGAGTTCTTGCTGTTGATACATATGTGCTCGATATTTACTTTGAGTATGAAGTTGATCTTGATGCATTCTTCCGTACCTGTGCATCTCCTGCGCTCGTTCCTCTTCGTGAGGATAAGGTAGAGAACGCAGAAGACTGGGCAACCAAGACCTCTTCTATGGTAACCAACGGTCCCTTCACTCTGAAAGAGATCAACTGGGAGGCCGGTGAGCAGACCCTTAGACTTGAGCGTAACTCAAACTACTATCTCGATAATGAGAAGGATGAGGCTCTGGATAAGTATGTTATCCCGTGGAGAATCGTAACTCATTACAGCATCGGAAATCTCGACGCTCAGCTTGCTGCATTTGACAATGAGGAGATCTTCTATCTTGGTGAGATCCCGCTGTCTGCAAGAGCTGACCGTATGGATGATGCAACGATCACCGATGAGATGTCAACTCACACCTATGTCTTCAATACCGAAAAGACTATCTTCAAGGATGCAAGAGTAAGACGTGCTCTCTCAATGGCTATTGACAGAAATGCTATTGTTGAGATCCTTACATATGCAAAGCCCGCAACCGGACTTGTTCCTTACGGAATCAAGGATGGAACAGCAAAGGATGATTTCAGAACTGTTGCCGATAATTCCGCAGCGCTTCTGAATACTTCCGCTGATGTGGACGGTGCAAAGGCTCTGCTCAAGGAAGCAGGAGTTACAAGCGGGTCTTTCACAATTACCGTTAAGGGCAACAGCGAGGCAGATCTTGCGGTTGCTGAGTATGTAAAGGGCGTATGGAACAGTCTCGGATTCAATGTAACCGTTAAGACTCTTGATGTATACGTTCAGAACCTTGGTGAGAATACCAAGAAGAACATCGATATGTTCGGCAATGCGCTTAATGAGGGTTCATTTGACGTTATTGCAATCGATACTCAGATGCTCAACACAGAAGCTTTCTCAGCACTTTCCGTATTTGCTACCAAGTTCAGCGGCGGCGGAGTTGATATGAACGATTCAAGCTATCCTTACATCGGTCACTATTCCAAGTATGAGAATGCGGCTTACTCCGAGCTTATTGAAAAAGCTTATGCTGAGCATGATCTTGATGCAAGAACAGCAATTCTTCATGAGGCAGAGGCTCTTTTGATGCAGGATATGCCTATAATTCCTCTTGTATTTAACCAGGATGCATACCTTATCAACAAAAAGGTTATTCCCGGTTCAAAGGATACCTTCTGGGGTACCAGAGACTTCACTCGTCTGAAGATGAAGAATTACATGGCATACAAGGAAGAAATCCTGGCGGCTGAAGAGGCTGCTAATGCTGCAAATCAGTAATAGAATCTCTCATTCGGGGAGTGAAAGCTCCCCGAATTTCCATCTTGTTGGAGATTATAATATGAAAGGAATGATAAAATGCCGAGAAAGCTGACAAAGTATGATGATATTAAGGTGTTTATTCTGTATCTCATGGATCGAATGGGATATTCTCTTGAATACGATGATATTACAGCTATCATAATACAGGACGATATCGTTAATTATTTTGATTTTGCACAGTGCTTCGCTGAGCTTGAGGATGCGGGGCATGTTGAAAAAATCGAGTCCGACGATGGAGAAGAACGGACGAAATATGCAGTTACGAAAACGGGACGTGCAGTTGCCGAAGGACTAAATTCGATCATCTCTCGTGTTATCAAGGATAAAGGATATCGCAGTGCACTCAGACACATGAATCTTGCAAAAAGAGGTGCCGTGATCGATCAGACAGTCAGACTCGAAGGTGACGGAGTTATGTTCAAGGGGACCATAAAGGATCCTAAGGGGCTTCAACTTGAAGTGTCTCTCAGAACTGACAATGAGCATCAGTTGAAGCTTATGCAGTCTGTGTTTGCAGACCGTCCCGAGGTAATACTTCGTGGTATTACAGCTCTGCTTACAGGTGATCTTGATTTTGTTTTCGGCTCGGATGAGGATGAACGATAAATCGAATGTCTATTATCGAATAAGGTGAAAATGCACGGAAAGAGTTCGAAAAAAGTTGATTTAAGGGAAAATATACACAAAAAATTCTAAAATTTTTGAATAACTGGAAAGAAATTTGAAATAAACTATTGACAAATGCGAATAAAATGATATAATTGTATTACAAATAAAGTGCATGAGTTATCGGAGAAATGATTGAACTCTGAGATGAAATCTCTAATTGAACGTACATCTGCCGGAGACGATACTGCTTTTGTCGAGCTGTGTGAGATGTATGATCCTCTTATAAAAAGTATGACCAAAAGGTATGTGAGTCTGTCGGATTTATCTGAAGATGAACAGTTGAGGGAAGACTTTTCCCAAGAAGCGATTCTTGCATTGTACCGCGCGGCGAGTACTTATCAGGAAAAGAACGGCGAGGTCAGCTTTGGGTTATATGCCAAGATATGTGTGCGAAATGCTCTTGTATCGGAACTTAGGCGTATAAACCGAAAAAAAAGATCGGACAGGCGTCAAAGGGAAGATGCGGAAAGCGGTGCTTCGGGAAGATGGGGAACCATCGATGAGTCTGCCATAAGTAATCTTTTGACGGACGGCGTGCTGTCAGGGTTTGAACGTGATGTGCTTGATCTGTATGTTGCCGGGATGAAAGTACGTGATATGGCAGAGATGCTCGGTAAGTCGTCAAAATCCGTCAGTAATGCAGTATACAGAATAAAGTCAAAACTACGTGCACATTTAAAAAGCGAAAATTAATAAGGTTTTTAGCCGAAAGGCTTCTAACATAAATTACCCAACAGTCTTAAGCGGGACGTTGTTAAGCTTAACAAGAGAAGGTTTAAGTCCAAGAGGGTGATAATACCAAATTAAGTGAGGAAAAAACCAATGTACCAGGACAAGACCCTTAAGTGCAAAGACTGCGGAGAGGAGTTTATCTTTACCGCCGGCGAGCAGGAGTTCTACGCAGAGAAGGGATTCCAGAACGAGCCCCAGAGATGTAAGGCTTGCCGCGATCTTCGCAAGAATGCCGGAAAGGCT
>JAGBGV010000008.1 GCA_017935805.1 Clostridia bacterium
AATCCTTACGGCGACGGATTTGCATGCAAGAGAATAGCTGAAATACTTTCAGAAAAGCTATGAAAAAAAGGGCAACGGATGTTGTCCTTTTTTGTTCACAAAAAACAGAAATTTTCACATATCAAAAGTGGTATAATGCCTATATTAAAATGGTATATATCAAAATTACACATAATTTTTCAATCTTTTTGTTCGAAAACTGTCGCTTGTCCGAAGAAAAATAAAGAAAATTCCATTGAAAAATACGTTATTTTTTGTTATAATATATAAGATAAAATATATACTGCCATAGAATTAAATTTTTAGGAGAAAAGACCTATGACAAAAATTACAATCATCGGCGCGGGAAGCGTTGGCTCAACAATAGCCTATACTCTTGCAGTTAACGGCGGAGTATCCGAAATCGTTATTATCGACATCAACGAGGATAAGGCTCTCGGCGAGGCACTTGACATCCGTCAGGGCGTTCCTTTCCTCAACCCCGTGTCGATCTATGCAGGTTCTTACAGAGATGCTTGCAACTCCGATATCGTAATCGTTACGTCCGGCGTTGCGAGAAAACCCGGACAGACAAGACTTGATCTAGCTCAGACCAACGTAAACATCATCAAGTCCATCATTCCTCAGATCACAACGTATGCTCCGAACGCAACCTACATCATTGTAAGTAACCCCGTCGATATTCTCACTTACGTTTGGTGCAAGTGCTCCGATATTCCCGAAAACAGAATCATCGGCTCCGGTACGGTTCTCGACACAGCGCGTCTCCGTGCAAGAATTTCCGAGTATTACAGCATCAGTCAGCACAACGTTCATGCGTACGTTTTCGGTGAACACGGTGACTCTTCATTCGTTCCGTGGTCCATCGCAAACATTTCCAACGTTCCGCTCGACGATTACCCCAACGTAATCTCCGCTCAGCATAATCTTTATGCTCACTTAAATCACGATGATCTTGAAACATACATCAAGAAGTCCGGCGGACGCATCATCCAGCGTAAGGGCGCGACTTTCTATGCCGTAGCACTTTCTGTATGCCACATCTGCAAATGCCTTATGAACGGTACTGACACAACCCTTACCGTTTCTACAATGATGCACGGCGAGTATGGCATTGACGACGTTTGTCTCAGCACTCTCAATATTATCGGCAGAAATGGAATTAACGGAAGACTTCTTCCCGCACTTACTTCGGAAGAACAGGAACGTCTCAAGAAGAGCGCGGAAAGTCTCAGAGCAGTAATCGACAACATTGTAATTTAATTTACCGAAAGGATCAGATAAATGGAATACCGTATTGAACATGACTCCATGGGTGAAGTTAAGGTTCCTGCCGATAAGTACTGGGCGGCGCAGACTGAAAGAAGCCACCAGAACTTCAAGATCGGTATGAATATCGAAATTATGCCCCGCGAGATCACACACGCATTTGGAATCTTAAAGAAGGCTGCTGCAATCGCTAACAATAAGCTGAAGCCTCAGAAGATGACAGACGAGAAACTCGAAAACATCATTAAGGCTTGCGATGAGGTGATCGCAGGCGTGCTTAACGAGCATTTTCCTCTTGTTGTCTGGCAGACGGGAAGCGGTACTCAGTCCAATATGAATGCGAACGAGGTTATCGCAAACCGTGCAAACGAGATCGCAGGTAAGAAGCTCTGCCATCCGAACGATGACATAAATATGAGCCAGTCATCGAACGACACGTTCCCGACAGCAATGCATATCGCTGCTGTTTGCGCTCTTGAAGACAAGCTCATTCCTGCAGTTAATAAACTTATCACAACATTCAGAAAGCTTGAGTTCATGCATGAGGGCATCACAAAGAGCGGCAGAACGCACCTCCAGGATGCAACCCCCATCAGATTCTCTCAGGAGATTTCCGGTTGGAGATCCTCACTTGAAAAGGACATAGAGCTTATCGAGCGCTCGCTCCAGCCTCTCAAGTCTCTCGCTCTCGGCGGTACCGCCGTTGGTACAGGACTCAATGCTCCTGAAGGATTTGACATTGAGGTTGCAAAGGCTGTTTCCGAGATCACGGGAAAGACCTTCGAGACTGCCGAAAACAAGTTCCACGCCCTCACGAGCAAGGACGAGCTCGTATTCGCTCACGGCGCTGTTAAGGCTCTCGCGTGCGATATGATGAAGATCGCAAACGACGTAAGATGGCTTGCATCCGGCCCGAGACTCGGCCTTGGTGAGATCACCATTCCCGAAAACGAGCCCGGTTCTTCCATCATGCCCGGTAAGGTCAACCCCACGCAGTGCGAGGCTGTTACAATGGTAGCGGTTCAGGTAATGGGCAACGACGTTGCAGTCGGCATGGCAGCATCTCAGGGTAACTTCGAGCTGAACGTGTTCATGCCCGTTTGCATGTACAACTTCCTCCAGTCCGCTCGTCTTATGGCAGAGGCTATCATCTCCTTCGACAAGAACTGCGCAAGCGGCATCAAGGCAAACAAGGAGAAGATGCACGACAACCTCCACAACTCTCTCATGCTCGTCACCGCTCTCAACCCCTACATCGGCTACGAGAACGCGGCTAAGACTGTAAAGAAGGCGTTCAAGGACAACGTTTCCCTCAAGGAAGCCTGCGTTGCTCTCGGATTCCTCACCGCTGAGAAGTTCGACGAGGTATTCCATCCCGAGCAGATGGTCTGATCCCTCAATACATAAAACCAACCGAATCATAATCACCAATGCAGAGGCTCCCCCTCTGCATTAGGTATCGGAAGGCATAAATTCCGAAAGAAAGGAAGGCTTACAACAAAAGCCACGATGATAAATATGAAGCTTGCATATTATCCGGGTTGTACCCTGAGAACAAAAGCTAAGGATTTAGATAAATACGCAAGGTCGGCGGCAAAGGCCCTGGGGATAGAGCTCTGCGAGATCCCCGAGTGGCAGTGCTGCGGCGGAGTTTATACGACCGGCCGCGACGAGATCGCCACCAAGCTTTCGTCTGTAAGATCTCTTGCGGCGGCAAAGAAAATGGGAAGCGAGTCACTCGTCACCGTATGCTCTGCCTGCTACAACGTACTCAAGCAGACGAACAACGCCATCGCCACCGACCCCGATATGGCGAGAGCGGTACATAACTACATGAGCGATGAGGAGCCCTACAACGGCGATATCCCCGTCGTACACTATCTCGAGCTGCTCCGCGACACTGTCGGCTTCGACAATATCGCCAAGGCAGTAGCCGCGAACGAGAACAATCCCTACAAGGGAAAGAAGATCGGCGCATATTACGGCTGTCTGCTTCTTCGTCCCGCATCGGTAATGAAGATGGACGATCCCGAGAATCCCGTCATTATGGAGAACTTCATAAAGGCTCTGGGCGCAGAACCGGTGATATTCCCCTACCGTAACGAGTGCTGCGGCGGTTATATCGCTCTCGAGGATCCCGCTTCGGCTAAAGCAAAGAGTCAGGCAGTTGTAAGAAACGCCGCATCCTTCGACGCCGAGATGCTGGTAACAGCCTGCCCTCTCTGCCGCTACAATCTCGAAAAGAACGGCTCGGCTCTGCCCGTCGTTTACTTCACCGAGCTTCTCGCAAAGGCGCTCGGAGCAGAGGAGGCGTGAAATGAAGAAAAACAATGAGCTTCTCCGCAAGGAGATAATAAGAATAAGCGGAACCAACCCCGCAAAGTGCATGCAGTGCGGCAAATGCTCAGGCACCTGCCCCGCATACGGCGAGATGGAGTATCACCCCCATCAGTTCGTTGCGATGGTAGAGCAGGGAGATATCGCTCCTTTGCTTGAGTCCGAGTCTATCTACAAATGCCTGACCTGCTTTGCCTGCGTTGACCGCTGCCCCAGAGGCGTTGAGCCTGCAAAGATAATCGAAGCGGTAAGACTCAAGGCCATCCGTAAGCAGGGCGCAAACAGATTGGTTGCCGACGATATCCCCGGAGCTCTCGACGACGAGATGCCTCAGCAGGCCATAGTCAGCGCCTTCAGAAAGTATACTAAGTAAGGAGGAGGAGCGAAAAATGCAAAGGATCGGTGTATTTGTATGCTGGTGCGGAAGCAACATCGCGGGTACGGTAGACGTCAAGGCAGTCTCCGAGGCTCTGAAGAGTGAGCCCGGCGTTGTTTATTCCGAGAATTATC
>JAGBGV010000009.1 GCA_017935805.1 Clostridia bacterium
CCGCATCATCGAAACAGTTGAGCCGTACATGCCTACCGACAAGCCCCGTTATCTCATGGGCGTCGGCACTCCTCAGAATATCGTTGAGGCAGTACACCGCGGCGTTGACTTCTTTGACTGCGTAATGCCTTCAAGAAACGCCCGCCACGGCAACCTGTTCACATGGAACGGCAAGATGAACCTGCTCAATGAAAAGTACAAGGAAGACTCCCGTCCCATCGACGAAAACTGTGGCTGTCCTGCATGCCGCCATCACTCCCGTGCGTATATTCGACATCTTATCAAGGCGAAGGAAGCACTTGGTATGCGTCTTGCGGTAATTCACAACCTGTACTTCTATAATGAGCTTATGCAGAAGATCCGTGACGCACTTGACGGCGGATACTACGAAAGCTTCTATCAGAAATATCGCATTGTACTTGGCGAGAGAAATCCCGATTAATAAGGCAAATTCGCTATTTCGCAATCGAAAAGAGGTCAGCAAAATGATCTATGCTGAAACAAACACTACTCTGCCCTACCGTAATTTTGCTTTTGAATATTACCTCGCCCTTGAAAGAGGACTTGACGAGGACGTATTCATGCTCTGGCGAGATGAGCCTTCGGTTATTGTAGGAAAATTCCAGAACACGCTGGAAGAAGTCAACCTTGAATATACACGGGAGCACGGCATTCACGTTGCCCGTCGGCTATCCGGCGGAGGCACAGTGTACCACGATCTCGGTTGCTGGCAGTTCACTTTTATCACAAAAAGCACCGATCGCGGTATTGATTTCGGCAGGTTTCTATCACCGATAATTGATGCGCTGAAGGATCTTGGACTCGATGTTCGCGCAACAGGCAGAAATGATATCGCTCTGTATCCGAAAGGCAGTGAACGGGGCTACAAGATAAGCGGAAACTCACAGTATAACAAAAACGGAGTTACCGTACATCACGGCACACTGCTCTTTGACACTGATATTGATGAAATGGTCCGAGCGACTACACCAAAGGACTACAAGATCACCTCAAAGGCGATAAAATCTGTCCGCGAACGAGTAACAAATATTCGTCCTCACCTTCCGATCGACATGACAGGAGAAGAATTCAGAGATTATCTAGCCGCACGGCTGTGTGACAATAGGTACGAGTTCACACCGAATGATATAGCTCGCATCAATGAGATAGAACAGGAAATGTTCACTACCGACAGTTGGAATCTCGGTAAAAATCCCCAGTTTGAGATCACCAAAGCCTTGCATTTCGATGGCGGAACCATTGAACTTGGGTTGACCGTTAAAGACGGCAAAATCGTCTCTGCAGGCGTCACAGGAGACTTTTTCCTTGGTGATGCAGATGACCTGACTGCTGCTCTTTGCGGCGCAGAATACACTCCTGAAGCTGTCAGCACTGCTTTAGCAAGGTTCAGCAACACTTTGTTCCGCATCGATATTGACAAGCTGGTTAACGGAATTTTCGAATAATCATTTTTCACAGAGGCACACAAAATGGATAAGTCAAAGCTTAACAAACTCAGAGAAGACATTGACAAAATAGACCGCGAGCTGGTAGAGCTGTTCTGCCGCCGCATGGAAACAGCCTCAGGTATTGCCGAATACAAGCGCGAGTCCGGCATGGCTGTATATGATCCTATACGCGAAAGAGAAAAGCTCGCAGCTGTAGCAAATATGGCAGAAGACGGCATGGACAGCTATATTAAGCAGATATATTCCCTGCTCTTTGAGGTATCAAGAGACTATCAGAGCAAGCTGCTCGGACGTTCTACAGACCTTTACAACAAAATCAATGATGCTATAGCTAACACACCTAATCTGTTCCCACAGTCGCCCAGAGTAGCGTGTCAGGGCACAGAAGGCGCATATTCAATGACTGCCGCAGAAAAGCTGTTCAAGACTCCGCAGATCGAATATGTCAAGACCTTTGCTGATGTTGTACGTGCAGTTGAAACAGGATACGTCAAGTATGGGGTGCTGCCCATCGAAAACAGTACCGCAGGTGAAGTATCCGCTGTTCTGAAGCTTCTCGAAAGTCATGACGTTTACATAGTGCGCGCGGCACGGTGCAAGATCGAGCACAATGCACTTGTTAACCCGGGAGTTAAGCTATCTGACATAAAGGAAGTCATCTCCCATGAGCAGGCTATCAACCAGTGCAGCAAGTTCATCGAATCTCTCGGCAACGTGAAGATCACATATGCGGCAAATACTGCAGTTGCAGCAAAATATGTTCACAATTCCGGCAGAAATGACATTTGCGCTATCTCCTCGAAGCACTGCGCTAATCTCTACGGTCTTAGCGCAATCGAACGGGATGTGCAGAACACCGACAACAACTACACCCGCTTTGTATGCATATCCAAGAACATCGAGATCTATCCCGGCAGCGACAAAACTACCGTGATGCTGATTACAAACAACACACCCGGTTCTCTCTACCGCGTGCTGTCACGTTTTAACGCACTTGGAATAAACCTCACCTCAATCGTCTCACGTCCAATAGAAGGAAGAGACTTTGAGTTCCGCTTCTTCTTTGATTTTGACACCTCAATCTACGCTGAGGA
>JAGBGV010000054.1 GCA_017935805.1 Clostridia bacterium
CCACTCAGGCTCCGGCCTGGGGCATGAGTCTGAGCTTTTCAGGCCTGTGCCCGAGCCCGGAGTTATAACCTTGTTTATACGGACTTAATTTTGGAGCAAAAATGAGTAATTTATATAAAGTAGCCGACCTTGTTGTTGAGATGGATTCCTTCGGCAGAAGTGTCGAGCAAGCCAAGCCTTATGCCATTGACGGTCAGCACACCCCCGACATAGTTATTAAAACCGACTGGCAGTCGCTGAAAGCCTCACAGCCTCACCTCACCGAGGAAGACTGCGAATACCTCTGCACAGGCGGCAGCTTCTATCGCCAGCTCATAAACTTTGACGGACTTCTGATCCATTCCTCCGCTGTAGTCGTTGACGGAAGAGCATATCTCTTTTCTGCTCCCTGCGGTACAGGAAAGTCAACTCACACCGCACTTTGGCTGAAGCATTTCGGTGACCGCGCTGCCATACTCAATGATGATAAGCCCGCGATTCGCTGTGTTGACGGCACATGGTACGCATATGGTACACCGTGGAGTGGAAAGTACGACAAAAGCGTAAATATTCGAGTTCCTCTTGCTGGAATATGCGTTCTGCGCCGAGGAGAGGTAAACAAAATCGAGCCATACACAGGCTTCCGAGCTGTACACGACCTGCTCGAGCAGACGACACGCTCGCGTTCACCCGAGTTTATGGATAAGATGCTGTCTCTTCTTGACCGGCTTATTCGCACAGTTCCGGTTTGGCGAATGGAGTGCAACATGGATGTTTCAGCGGCGGTAATGTCGCACGCTGTAATGTCCGGTAAAAACAGTAAATAATTTTAGGAGATATACATTATGAAACTGAAAGAGGGATTTGTTCTGCGAGACGTGGCAGGCTCATGTGTTGTTGTTCCGACAGGCGCTGACATAAACTTCAACGGAATGATCAGCCTGAACGATACAGGAAAAACACTGTGGCAGCGCCTCGATGCAGAAGCAACGATTGACGACCTCGTTGATGCACTGACTGCTGAGTATGACGTTGACAGAGATACAGCTAAGGTTGGTGCTGAGAGATTTGTTGAGAAGCTGAGACAGCATGGATTCATTGAAGAATAAGCGAATAGATCTTGATTCACTCATGCCGATCATGCGTGAGCAGCTTGAGGGTGGAAACTCGGTCACATTCTCGCCGCGAGGTGTGAGTATGTTGCCGATGCTACGACAGGGCAGAGACACAGTTACGCTCTCACCAATCACAGGACAGCTGAAAAAGTACGATCTTCCGCTGTACAGACGCGACAACGGCAAGTATGTTCTGCATCGCATTGTGAGCGTGAAGAACGGTATCACCTGTGTCGGGGACAATCAGTTTGCCCTTGAATACGGACTGAGAGAAGACCAAATGATAGCAGTTGTTACCTCATTCACAAGAGACGGCAGAGAGATCAGCACAGACTCGGCAGGCTACAAGCTGTACTGCAGATTTTGGCATTACACAAGACCTCTGCGGCGAATTTTCAGATTTGTGGTCGGACTGCCGCGAAGAGTGCTCGGCAAAATCAAGAGAACGATACTAAAACGCACGGACGAGTGATCTGTGCAGGCAAATAACCGTGGTACGAAAGGGAAATTATGAACAATCAGACAGTAAACGAAAACATTGAAATAAATCTGCTTGATATAGTCAAGCTGCTTTGGCGCAAGGTTTGGATAATCATTCTTTGCATGATAATCTGCGGAGCAACAGCGTTTTTCTCTGCGATCTTCTTCATTGCACCTCAGTATACGGCAAGGGCGATGATGTATGTAAACAACAACTCGCTGAGCGTTGGCAGTACTACATTTACTTTCAGCTCGTCCCAGCTTTCAGCGGCAAAGAGCCTGCTTGACGTTTACGTTATCATTCTTCAGTCACGCACAACTCTTGAGGCTGTAATATAAGAGGCGGGTCTTGACTACACATACGAGCAGCTCAGCGGTATGGTTACTGCCAATGCTGTAAACAACACTGAGATCTTCAGCATTACTGCAACCTGCGGTGATCCTGCTGAAGCCGAGCTAATTGTTGACACGATCGTTGAGATACTTCCGGATAGAATCTCAGACATCGTTGACGGAAGCTCTGTCAGACTTGTTGACCATGCAATTCGTCCTGTTACACGTTCATCCCCATCTTACACAAAGCACGGTGTGATCGGTGTTTTGATTGGCGCGGTACTAAGCTGTGCGGCAATCATTATTCAGGATCTTCCCAATACTACCGTTAGAGATGAAGACTACTTGAAGCAGAGATATAATATTCCAGTGCTTGCTATTGTTCCGGATGCTTACGGAAACAGCAAAAAGGGATATAAATATAAATACAAGTATGGATACAGCCACTACGGCTATGGATATTACAGAAAAAGCTACGAAAAAAGCTACGAGAACGCAAAGGCTAAAGAGGATAATAAGAAATGAACATGAACAAGAATGATAATGCAGTAAAGGCGGGAGCAAAAAAGTTTGCCGGACCTACTGCCGAAGATATTGCTGCTACCATCGGCAAAAACCGTTCCTTTGCGATGACTGAGGCACATAAAAGGCTCCGTACAAACGTAATGTTCAGCTTTGCGGATGACAGTGAATGCCATGTGATCGGTGTTACCAGCGCCATGGCTCATGAAGGTAAGAGTACAACCTCGATCAGTCTGGCTTATGACCTTATGAAAGCGGGCAAGAAGGTGCTTCTCATTGACGCGGATATGCGACTCTCTAAGGTATGTAAGCTTCTTGAGATCACACGCTCTCCCGGACTCAGCAATATGCTGGTTGGTAAAAACAACGGTGAAAATCTTGTTCAGCATTCAGCTGTACAGGACGGACTTCCTGTTATCTCATGCGGAGACATTCCCCCGAACCCTACCGAGCTTTTATCTTCCAAGCGACTTGAGATCATGCTCGGTGCGCTGAAAAAGGTATATGAATATATCGTTATTGACCTGCCGCCTATTGCTGAAGTATCTGATGCTATTATCGTATCGAAGCTGGCAGATGGTATGATTCTTGTTGTTAGACAGGAATTTGTTGACAAGAGACTCCTTGACGACGCGATCCATCAGCTTCGTTTGAGTGAAGCGAAGATCATTGGTTTTGTTATGACCTGCGCGCAGTTTGAGTCTAAGTACGGAAAATACGGAAAATACAAATATAAGAAATACGGCAAGAAATATGGCTATAGACAGGGTTATGGCTATGGATATGGCAACTATGCTGATGTAAAGCCCGGTCAGCCAGAGGATAAGTAATCTATGAACGGATCGCTTGATAATGACAGGAATTCCCCACAGGGGTGGGTCGATTTTCACACTCATATCCTTCCGAAGGTTGACGACGGAAGCCGTTCGGTGAAGGAAAGCCTGGATATGATTCGCACTCTTGCTTCATCAGGAGTTGAGAGCATAGCATTGACACCTCACTTCTACGCGCGCAATGATGACCCGGAGCGATTTTTTGCGAGACGG
>JAGBGV010000055.1 GCA_017935805.1 Clostridia bacterium
AATTTGCTCGTCAATTTTCTCCTCATCGGCAATAGCCTCCAATGAACCACGCGACTATCGCGTGGTTTTCGGTATACAAAAAAGACCGCTACCCATGAGTAACGGTCTAATGTTATGTTAACCGGATTAACCAACGTACTTAGCAACTGTTGCAGAAGCGTCAGCAACAGCGATAGAGGATGTGATAACAATGTTAACATTGTACTTGCAGTTGAGAGCATCCAGCTCGTTGAGGAACTGGTCAAATCCTTCTGTATCGTTCTTGCAGATCTTGAGAGCAGAGTCAACAAAGATATCTGTTACGTCGTGGTTGCTTGCAAGGATACCTGCAACGAAACCGTAGAGAGAACGTGCGGAATCTACATTGTATGCTTCTGTGTCGATAAGTCTGCACTTGTAGTTGATATCAAATTTGAGCTTGTCGCCCTTTTCTATGCAAACAACGGAACCCTTGGATGTGTTGAGAGCGTTGTTAACCATTTCGATGAGTGTCTTTGTTTTGCCGGAACCTTTCTTACCAATGATAAGCTTGATCATAATACTTTCCTCCATTAAGGTTTTTTTATTTGATTCTCGCTTCGAGAGCTTTTTTCTGTTCTTCATAGCCTGGCTTGCCGAGGAGTGCGTACATATTCTTCTTGTATGCCTCAACGCCGGGCTGGTCAAAGGGATTTACGCCGAGCATATAGCCTGAAATAGCACATGCAAGTTCAAAGAAGTAAACGAGATAGCCGAATGAATATTCGCTTCTGTCTTCAACCTCGATAACAGCATTGGGAACACCGCCGTCGTTGTGTGCAAACAGTGTGCCTGTCATGGCCATTCTGTTTACATCGTGGAGCTCCTTGCCGGAAAGGAAGTTAAGACCGTCGATATTATTCGGGTCATCGGGGATAACCACTGTATCAGATGACTTCTTGAAGTCGATTACAGTTTCAAACATTGTGCGAAGACCTTCCTGGATATACTGTCCGAGAGAGTGAAGGTCTGTGGAGAAGATAACGGATGAGGGATAGAGTCCCTTATTGTCCTTACCTTCGCTTTCGCCGTAAAGCTGCTTCCACCATTCGCAGAGCATCTGTGCAGCAGGTTCATATGCTACCAGAACCTCAATTGATTTACCCTTATTGTACATTATGTTGCGGATAGCAGCATAACGAATACATTCGTTAGTTGTGGCAGAGGGATCTGAATACTTTTCTCTTGCGTCCGCTGCGCCCTTCATCATTGCGTCGATATCACATCCCGCAACTGCGATGGGAAGAAGACCCACTGCTGTGAGTACAGAGTAACGTCCGCCGATATCATCCGGAACTACGAATGTTTCGTATCCCTTATCGGTGGAGAATTCCTTGAGTTTGCCGCGTGCACGGTCGGTCGTAACGAAGATTCTTTCTCTTGCGCCCTCTTCACCGTACTTCTTCTCAAGAAGCTCACGGAAAATTCTGAATGTAACAGCCGGTTCAGTTGTTGTACCGGACTTTGAGATAACATTTATGCAAACATCCTTGCCCTCGCACAGCTTCAAAATATCGCTGAGTGCTGAGGAGCTGATGGAATTACCTGCGAAATAAACGTCGGGAGTATCCTTTGAAATGTTATTGTAGAGTGGGGATTTTACAAATTCGATTGCTGCTCTTGCCCCAAGGTATGAACCGCCGATGCCGATGACAACGAATACGTCGCACATCTTTTTAATCTTTTCTGCGGCAACCTTGATTCTCGCAAATTCTTCCTTGTCGTAGTCTACCGGAAGATCGACCCAGCCAAGAAAGTCGTTTCCTGCACCGCTTCTGTTCTTAACTACAGAATACGATGCTTCAGCCAAATGAGCGATCTTGTTAACCTCCGTATCAGAAACAAAACCGTTCAAATACTTTTCGTTCAGTTTAACTGCCATTATTTTGATAGTCCTCCATGGGTATGCGCCTGCCGAACACTGTCGGAATAGGTACACTGCTTAAAGTGATGATAGATAATTAATATATTTCATCACCTATATCATACTACATTTTTTGTTATTTTTCAATAGTTATTTTAATATTTTTGCTTATTTCAGGCAATATATGCCCAGCATTTTTAAGAGAAGCCCTATATAGCCTATTTTATCAACCTGTTCACAGGCTGTGATATCCGATTCACCTATAGTTTCACCGTCACAAATATACCGCACCGTTCCGACTCGATCTCCTATCTCAACGGGGGCTTTGATCTGCTCGTCTATGAGAAACTCCCTCTGAACACTTCTGTTTTTCCCCTTTGGCATTAGTACTGTAAATTCCGGATACGCAAGTGCACAGCTATTTTTCACCCCGCCGATGACCTTAATTTGTCCCGCTTCTCCCCCGCTATTCTGATAAAGAGAATAATTGGCGAATCCGTAGTCAAGCAGCTGCTTTGCCGCTTCATTTCTGATGTCCCGTGTGTCAGCACCCATTACCACTGCAATAAGGTGCAGTCCGTCACGCTTCGCAGTTGCGCTCATGCAGAATCCTGCCTTTGAGGTCGAGCCGGTTTTAAGGCCCGTTGCACCATTATAGAATCTGATCAGTCGGTTGGTGTTTGTGAGTCCGAATTCACCGTTTCGGATCGTATCCATCCAGATGGTGCTGTACTTGGTGATGATCTCGTGACGCAGCAATGCCCGTGACATAAGTGCAATATCATATGCGCTGGTGAGATGTTTTGTAGTGTCGTCGTCAAGCCCGGTTACGTTCTCAAAGTGAGAATTGACCATTCCAAGCTCTGCAGCCCGTTCGTTCATGCGCGAGACAAATGCATCCTCGCTTCCCGCAACCTTTTCCGCAAGAGCAACTGCCGCATCGTTAGCGGATGCTATGATAACACATTTCAGCATTTCCTCAGCTGTCATTGTTTCACCGGGTTCAAGATACACCTGTGAGCCTCCCATTGACGCCGCATATTCGCTGACGGATATCATCTCGTCAAGCTTGATGTTTCCCCTCTCCACCTCCTCCATGAACAAAAGCATAGTCATGATTTTTGTTACCGAGGCGGGAGGTAAAGCGAGATCAGCGTTCTTTGCGTACAGCACCTTTCCGGTTGCAAAATCCATAAGCACAGCGGAATCGGCATTAATGTCAAATGGTATGTTGTCCGGGGTCTCCGCACTGATTGGAAGCGACACTACCGCAATAATTACAGCAAAAATCAAAGCAAATTTCTTCAGCATATTTCTCTCCGTTTTTGTGATCATGTAATATATATTTACTTACATTTATGAGGAAATATGCAGTGTACAAAGATACAAAAAGAAAAAATCGGATATGCTTTCACATACCCGATATGATTTATGATGCGAGATATCTCTCAAGCCAAACGATACCGACCTCAAATGCATCGGAAAGACCTGTCTTCATGCCTTCCTTAACAACTCTTTCGCTCATGGGAAGAGATGTATCAGTCTTGAGAAGTTGAATGTACACCTGGTCAGGTACGATCTGTCCCTTGTACTCCTTCTCTGTCATGATTATCATCTGAAGTATATATTTATCTGTGAGGTTACCGTAGCAAATGATATTATCTTCCCGAACGATAGGACGGTTTCTGTACAGCACGAAGTTGCCGTCAACAGTAGATTCTACATCTTTTTTATCAATGATCCAGTCTGCCATATAATATACCCTTTCATCAGAATTTATTTCACTCGGTATATTATACTATAATTTTCCCCCTGTGTCAAGGCGGTTATTTTATAATTGGAGAATTAAGTTGTCTTAGCGCGGACACAACAGCGTACATATCCGACGGTCTGTTAAGATATGACACACCTACACGGACGCTTCCGCTATCAAATGTGCCTGCCGTTTTATGTGCAAGAGGTGCGCAGTGGTATCCTGTTCTCACGCATATTCCCTTTGAGGAAAGATACTCACCAACCATTGAGGGTGTATATCCGTCTACTGTAAGGCTTACCACTGACCCGTCGCACTCGCCGTGAAGCTTAACCCTTTCAAGAGATTCCGCTTCCCTCTCAAGTATAGCTGTCAGCATGGTTTCATAGGAGTGGATGTTGCTCTCGCCGACCTGTTTGACAAATCTGACACCCGCGTTTAGTCCCGCTATTGCCGGCAGAGGTATTGTTCCAGCCTCAAGTCTTTCAGGCAGATCAGTTGGCATGGCCGATTCAAGAGATGATATTCCGGCGCCGCCTTCGATGATCGTTCTGTATTTTACCCCATCAGCAGATATCAGCAAACCCACGCCCATTGGACCGAAAAGCCCTTTATGTCCCGGCAAGCACAGCGAAGTAATATGCATTTTATCCACATCTATCGGAATATGCCCCGCGCTTTGAGAACCGTCAACGATAAAGTGGATACCGCGTCTTTTGCACGCTTCACCTATCTTCTTAATCGGCAGTATCTTTGATGTTATGTTCGACTGGTGAGTTGCAACGATGATCGAAGTATTATTTCGCAGCTTCCTTGCAATATCAGACAGCGTTTCCTCGTCTGAGCCTGATGCATCATATATGTCAAAGGTACAGACCCCTGCCTTTGCAAGTGCAATAACAGGGCGATATACGGCATTATGGGAATAGTTGTCGATGAGGATATGACTGCCTGATCTCGCAAGTCCTTTTATCGCATAGTTGAGTGCATGAGTAGCGTTTAGAGTGAAGACCACGTTTTCTTCCGATGCGCCGAACAACTCAGCTGCTGCAGCTCGCGTATCAAATACAAGCTCTGCCGCACTGTTTGACAGCGGATGGGAGCCTCTTCCTGGGTTTCCGCCTTTGTTTAACATACAGTCGCGCACCGCATCAGTCACTACACGCGGCTTTGGAAACGTTGTTGCGGCGTTATCAAGATAAATCAGTCCGCTCATAACTACACACCCCGTCCGATCACGTCTCCGTATGGAATGTTCTTCTTATCCATGATCATCTTCATTCTCTCCACCTCACTGCAGCTTAGCTTTATCCCAAGTGAGCATCCTCGTCTGGTAACCGACGGGTCAATTGACACCACATCGGCATATATTCTCTCAAAAGCCGCCGCCCTTCTCGCACGCTCTGCTGCCGTCTGACTTTTCATCGCAATTACACATTCTGCCATTTCATTTTCCTTTCGTTTTCAGAGTCAAATATATCACAGGCAGTATATGTCCATGCGCCAATTATTGACACGTAGTTTTTCGGTTTCGATTGACATGGAGGGGCTTTTGTAATATAATTAATTTGTAAAATTATTGCTTGAGGTTAGTATGAATATCGGTGATATTATTTCTGTTTATATAAATGACATGAATGAAAACGGTGTCGGAATCACAAGAGTTGACGGAGCTGTGGTGTTTGTGCCCTCTCTTGTTACGGGAGACACGGCTGACATACGGATCGTATCCAGGGAGAAGAACTTCTTCACTGCCGAGGTCGTAGAGATAAAGTCACCCTCGCCTTATCGGATTCATCCGGCCTGCGAAAGTGCAAACTGCGGCGGATGCACACTATGCCATGTTACATATGAGCATGAAAACGCCATAAAAAAGAATACTGTAAAGAATGCTTTTCGACGCAACGGTCTGCCGCACGATATTGTTGAAGATACAGTTTTCTCCCCCGACCGCATGGGATACAGAAATAAGCTTACCGTGCATTACTCGAAACCTGCTCGTTCATTCGGACTTTATGCCAACGGAACAAACGATGTTATTCCGTTTTCCTCCTGTGTCATCTGTCCGGAAATTATGAGTGAGATCGTAAGATTCACCAACGAGAATATAGGTCTTTTGGAAGACGTTAACCCTCACACTCTTTGTATTCGCACAGACTCGGACGGCAAGGTTACCGTTTCGGTTTATTCAGGCAAGCTATGCAATATTGATGACTATAAATCTGCTCTGCTGAACCGCTTTGATGCTGTTTTGAATGTCGTTCTTATTATTGAGGGTTGCGGTGGATGCTTTATTCACGACTGCATCAAGGGTATTGATATGCGTTTCTCAAGTGAAGCGTTCAGGCAGGTGAATCATGATGCGTTTGAGCTGCTGCTCGGCGTAGTTCACGATATGGCAAAGGATTCGGAGTTTGACTGCATGGCTGACCTTTATTGCGGCTCGGGTGTTATCGGTCTGACGCTGGCAAAAGCATTCCCGGGAGTAAAGCTATACGGAATTGAGATAAATCCCGATGCAGTTTCCGACGCAAAATATAATGCCGCGGCAAACGAACTCGACAATATTGAGTTTTTCTGCGGTGACTCTGCTTCCTTCAAAAAAAGAATTGGCAAAAATCAGCTCCCGCAGCTTATCGTGGTAGATCCGCCGCGCGCAGGACTATCAAAAGAAATGAGAAGTGGACTTGCCGAGCTTTCACCGAGGGAAATAATTTATGTTTCTTGCAACCCGCAGACCCTTGCCCGTGACGTTGCATCACTCCGTTCAAGCGGATATGAGATAGAGCGTGTTGTGCCTGTTAATATGTTCCCGATGACTGCACATTGTGAATGCGTCGTAAGCTTGAAGAGAAGAATATAGCAGCGATATAAATCCCTTGCGAGATTTGCGATATACGTCTGCACGTGCGATATACCTTCGGTGCGATATGTCCCTGCGGGACGTAAAAAGGGATTTATATCATATCGCAACCGAACAAAGTGAGGTTATATCGCATTTTGCTCTGCAAAACATATCGCACGAGTGCAACGAGTATATAAACCAGAGAGGTTCATTATGAATGACAGAACAATTAAAGAATTGGCAGTTGAGCTTACAGTGGAAATAACATCTGTTTGTGACAATATTAGGGGACGAGCGGTTTTTACCAACCAAATACTTCGGTCGTGTTCGTCAATAGGAGCAAATTCTCATGAAGCAAAATATGCACAAAGCAAAGCAGATTTTATTAATAAAATGGAGATAGCACTCAAAGAGTGTTATGAAACAGAGTATTGGCTTGAAATCCTTCGAAAAGTCAATTCTATTGATGAAGAAACATATAAAAAACTAAATAGCAAATGCGGAACAATTCGCAGAAAACTTATAGCATCGATAACAACAGTAAAGTCAAAGGATACCAAAGTCAATGATTAAATTACACCTACAAACCTCAAGATGTTCGCTGCGTCACCTGTCAGAATCGGATTTGTATGAGGCAGTTGAGTTATTTACTGACAGTCGAGTAAGAGCATATCTTGGCGGTCCAATTTCAGAGCAACAGGCATTTGTAAAACTACAGAGTTGGATAAGCAGTACTGACTCCTTGTATGTTGCCATTAGGGCAGTTACAACAAACGAATTTATAGGTATAATATCTGTTTGTCCGCATCACGAAAACGAATACATGGAACTGTCGTATCAACTATTGCCAAAATTTTGGGATCAAGGTATTGCAGCAGAAGCAATCAGAACTATTCTCATCCATTTGAAAGAATCAAGTTCCATTAATATGTTGGTAGCAGAAACACAAAAGAAGAACGAAAAGTCATGTAAATTACTGAAAAAACTTGGATTCAAACCACAGCAAACAATTATGCGTTTCGGAGAAGAACAAATAATTTTCAAAATTTGTCTATAATTGCTACAAATACAAGAGGATAAACAATGCAAAAGCTACTTTTGGTTGACGGCAGTAATCTGCTGTTTCAGATGTTTTACGGAATGCCGTCGCGGATAATCGGCAAGGACGGACACGCTATCCAAGGTACTCTTGGATTTGTCGGTGCACTGCTTAAGATAATCCGCGGTGTCAGACCCACTCATGTGGCGGTACTGTTCGACGGAGAGTGCAAAAATGAGCGCAAGGAGCTTGACAGCGATTACAAGGCAAACCGCCCCGATTTCAGTGAGCTCCCCGAGGACGAGGTTCCCTTCTCTCAGCTTCCCGCAATATATGCCGCACTCGACTGCCTTGGAATCAAGCACACCGAAACAACAGTTTGCGAGACAGATGACATAATCGCAGGATATGCGCTGAACTATGGCAGAGATATGGATATTGTGGTCTCCTCATTCGACAGCGACTTTTTCCAGCTTATCACCGACCGTGTGTCGATACTACGTTACCGCGGTGACAACAGTGTTATCTGCACACCCGACTACATAAGAGAAAAGCTGGGTATTGAGCCGGAACAATATGCCGACCACAAATCTCTTACAGGCGACTCTTCTGACAACATAAAGGGAGCCGATAAGGTTGGTCCAAAGACAGCTACCGCTCTTATTCAGGAATACGGCACACTTGAAGGTGTTATCGAGAACGCGGAGAACATTAAAAAGCCGTCAGTCAAAGCATCAATTCTCGCATCGACCGATAGACTGAGACTCAACTACAAGCTGATTAAGCTTGACGGATGCGCTTGTCTGCCGTTTTGTATTGACGAGCTGAAATATACACACAGCGGATTCACGACAACTGAGGTTCTGCGAAAGATCGCGGTCATTTAAGAAAGGATATATAAATGGATTTTCTCTACTGCACGCCGGCAGTTTTTGTGATCGGCAACGAATACGAAATTTTGATCAACACAAACGAAAACGGGATCATCGCTGTTGAGATCGGCGGTGAGAGGTACTTTGCCGACAACTCCGGGCCCATCCCCTCGGAAAAGAATTACGCCAAGATCCGCGTGCCACAGTCTGCACTTGATCTTCACAAGAAATATACTGTAGTCTTCCGTAAGACAGTTCACAGGGCTTCTTATTTTCCCGTTTTCGAGTCACCGTTGACAGCGGAATTTTCGTTCAAGCCTCTCGTAAAGTCCGATGACATAAACATCTACCACATAGCGGACGTTCACTACAGATTCGATCTCGGGCAGAAGACAGCGACTTACTTCGGATACGATACCGACCTTTTCGTCGTAAATGGCGACATTGGTGAAGTCGAAGGGTTTAATAATTACCGTGAGGTCGCGAGGTTTGTCGGTAATATCTCGGGCGGCGAGATCCCTGTTTTGTTCGTTCGCGGTAACCACGACACTCGCGGCAGAATGGCGGAGATGTATACGGATTACTTCCCTGCAAATGGCAAGAGCACATATTTCGATTTTGATATCGGATGTCTCCACGGTGTTGCGCTTGATTGCGGTGAAGATAAACCGGACGCTCATGCAGAATACGGCGGTGCAAATGCCTTTGAGCCATACAGGCGGCGTGAGACGAGTTTCCTCGAAGCACTGAGTCCCACAGACAAGCTCACCTTTGCGGTCAGCCACGTTTGCCCTGCACAGCCCGCTCGAAGAGAAGAAAGCGACTTCAACATTGAGGGCGAGGTTTATGACAAGTGGATAGCGGAGCTTGAAAGACTCGGCGTTCGCTTCATGATCTGCGGACATGTTCATCAGGCTTATCTTCTCGCCAAAAATGACGAAAGAAGCCTCCATCCTCACGATTTCCCGGTTGTTGTTGGCTCTGCCTG
This sequence comes from Clostridia bacterium, assembly GCA_017935805.1. Next base: position 9,380 of record JAGBGV010000055.1, read on the forward strand.
CTGCGAGGATGACCTTTGGGGCGCTGCATTGACCTTGCATGACGGGAAGCTTCTGGTCCAATTCACTGACAGTGATCACAAGGTCAGAGAAAGCTATACAATTGATATTGCAAGCGGAGATATTGAATAATGAGTTCACAAAACAAAAAATCGAAGGCTAACGGATGCCCTGTATATAAAAAATGCGGCGGATGTCAGCTGCAAAACCTGAGTTACGATATGCAGCTCAAGCACAAGCAGGTAAAATGTATTAAGCTGCTTGGTCGCGCCGGTCATGTGGATGAGATAATTGGCATGGATGACCCGTATCACTACCGCTGCAAGGTACAGTCGGCGTTCACAACGATACGCGGAAATGTTGTTTCGGGTGTATATCAGTCATCCACCCACCGAATAGTTCCGGTTGACAACTGCATGCTCGAGGACAAGGCGGCAAGCGAGATAATACTGACTCTTCGCAAGCTGATAAAATCATTCAAAATTAAGACCTACAACATGGAAAACGGCACCGGATTCTTCCGCCACGTGCTTATACGACGCGGATTCTATACCGGTCAGGTTATGGTAGTTCTTGTAACAGCAGACGAGCAGTTCCCCTCTGTCACATCTTTTGTGAACGCGCTTGTCGGTCGCCATCCGGAGATCACAACTGTTGTTCAGAACGTGTCGAAGAAATCGGTAAACCTTGTACTGGGAGAGAAAAATATCGTTCTTCACGGTGACGGTTACATTGAAGACACCATTGACGGATGCAGATTCAGAATATCTCCAAAGTCATTCTATCAGGTTAACCCGCAGATGACCACTCTTCTCTACGCAAAGGCTATTGAGTTCATGGGGCTTACAGGCAGCGAAACTGTAATTGATGCATACTGCGGCACTGGCACTATCGGAATACTTGCGTCACGCAATGCGGGTAAGGTAATCGGAGTGGAGCTGAACAAGGATGCCGTTCGAGACGCAAAGGAAAATGCACGGCTCAACAATTGTGACAACATTGAGTTCTTTGCAGGAGATGCGGGAGAATTCATGGTTGAAATGGCATCCAAAGGCAAAAAGGCGGATGTTGTAATCATGGACCCTCCGAGAGCGGGCAGTGATGTAAAATTCATGCGATCTGTTGTTAAGCTTAACCCCGAGCGAGTGGTATATGTATCCTGCAACCCTGAAACTCTCTCTCATGACTTGACTTACTTTGGTCAGAACGGATACGCGGCAAAAAAGATCCAGCCGTTTGATATGTTCCCTCACACCGGGCACTGTGAGTGCGTTGTGATGTTGAGTAGAGAAAAAGCAGACGATTATGCCCGCGTTTCTGTTAAGACAAAGGATTTGAAAACAAAGTAAAACTAACCGGCAAACTGGAATTTGGTGGTGTGATATGATTATTTTAATTACTGGAGCATCCCATACGGGAAAAACAGCACTTGCCCAGCAATTGCTTGAAAAATATAAATATCCATACTTGTCTATTGACCACTTGAAGATGGGATTAATTCGTAGTGGAAACACAAAGCTCACACCGATAAGTGATGATGGCGATTTAACTGCATACCTGTGGCCTATTGTTCGAGAAATGATAAAAACTGCCGTTGAGAACAAGCAGAACTTAATTGTTGAAGGTTGCTATATTCCGTTCGATTGGCAAAAGGACTTTGACCCCGAATATCTTGAAAATATCAAATATTTCTGCCTTGTAATGAGTGAGGAATATATCAAAAGCCACTTTACTGACATAAAGAAATATGCCAATACCATTGAAAATCGTTTGGATGACGAATGGTGTACAATGGAGAGCGTATTAGCAGATAATGCAGAAATGTTAAACCTCGCACAG
>JAGBGV010000056.1 GCA_017935805.1 Clostridia bacterium
ACATCCGGCGACACAAAGCGTAACGTGCTCACGGAATTCAACTCAAACAATACTGAGCTCTTGGATGTTGAAGGTGTGAAGAACAAGCTGCTCGAGCTCGAGTACATAAGAGAAGAGATGGACAAGCTCGCCGCTAACTAAACCCTCGGAGGAAACAATGACCGAACAACAACGCGGACTCATATTACTCATAAAGAGTGCTTCGACCGGACAGGTTCAAGAGTTGCCCACTGATTTTGATCTGGTTTCCGCTTTTGACATTGCAAAAAAACACGGAATTACTGCTCTTGCCTACTATGGAGCGTGCAAATGTGGTGTGGACACAACGGCGGAAACAATGCAGAGCGCCTTCTCAACAGTTTGTAAATGCATTTTGACTGACGAGAGACAGCGTGCCGAACTTACAAGATTGTTAGATTCATTTGACAAGCATGGCATCAAGTACATGCCGCTAAAGGGAGTCAATCTCAAGAGCTTATATCTCACTCCTGAAATGCGAATGATGGGTGACGCTGACATTCTTATCTCTCCCGAACAATATGACGGAACAATTCGCCCGCTGATGATCGAGTTGGGTTATGAAGAGGGCGCGGAAAGTGATCATGAGCTTATCTGGAACAAGTCTTCCCTGCACGTTGAGCTTCACAAGAGACTTATCCCTTCATATAACAAGGATTACTACGCATATTTCGGTGACGGATGGTCTTTAGCGAAGATCAAGTCTACAGAATCCGAGCGGTATTCTATGACTGATGAGGACGAACTGATCTACTTGTTCACTCATTTCGCAAAGCATTACCGAGACAGCGGAATCGGCTTACGTCACATTATAGATCTATGGGTATACGAATCTCATCATCCGAACATGGCCCGTGATTATCTCACCTCAGAGCTTCATAAGCTACAATTGGACAAGTTCTATCTGAACATAAAGAATACACTTGACGTGTGGTTCAACGATGCTGTCGCTGATGAGATAACAGATTTTATCACAGACACCATATTCAAAAGCGGACAGTACGGCAAGAAGCAGGTTGGTGTGGTATCATCTGCACTGAAGGAATCAAAGTCGGAAAAGAACGCTAATAAGATCAAGCTGAATCACATATTACGTTCTGCGTTTCAGAGTGTTGACTATCTGAAAGTTTATTACCCAATTCTCAATAAAGCGCCTGTATTTCTCCCATTCATTTGGGTCATACACTTTTTACGCCGCGTTTTCACAAAAAACAAGCTCAAAAATTACGTCAAAAATATAAATGAGATCAACGATGACAAGATATCCGAATATCAGAAAGCTCTAAATTTTGTTGGACTTGATTTCAACTTCAAATAAACCGAAATTCTAACTGAAACGGTGGATAACATGAATATTCTGATAACAGGTGCCGGCGGATTTGTCGGAAAAAACCTCTCCAGCGCCCTGCTGAATATCAAGGAAGGCAAGGATAGAACGCATTCCGAGCTTTCCATAGATGAGATATACCTATATGACATTGACACCTCTGATGAGCTCCTTGATATTGCCGCAAAAAATGCAGATTTTGTGTTCAACTTTGCCGGTGTCAACAGACCGGAAAAGTCAGAAGATTTTATGAATGGCAACTGCGGTTTCCTCTCTACTCTTCTTGATAAGCTGAAGAAATATAACAATAAATGCCCCGTAGTTCTTTCTTCTTCTATCCAGGCAACCCTTATCGGTCGTTATGACAGTGACTACGGCAGAAGCAAGAAAGCCGCCGAAGATCTTCTCTTTGAATACAGTCGCGATACAGGTGCCAAGGCGCTGGTATACCGTTTTCCTAATCTGTTCGGCAAGTGATGCAGACCGAATTATAATTCTGCAGTAGCAACTTTCTGCCACAATATTGCAAATGATCTTCCGATTACCGTAAGCGATCCTGATATTTCTCTTGAGCTGCTGTACATTGATGATCTTGTGGACGAGATGCTTTGTGCGCTTGCGGGAAATGAGCACCGTGCAGATTATGACGGACTTACACCTACCCCCAACGACCACGGACAGTTCTGCTATGCGCCGATTACGCACAAAGTAACACTCGGCGAGATCGTTTCTCTGCTCGGAAGCTTCTACCGCCAAAGTAGTTCCCTCTTAATGCCCGAGATTCCAAATGGCTCATTTGCAAAAAAACTGTACTCTACCTATCTCTCATATCTGCCGAAGGAGAAGATCGCTTTTCCTCTTAATATGAATAAGGATGATCGCGGCTCTTTCACTGAACTGTTAAAGACTGACAATTGCGGTCAGTTCAGCGTAAACATTTCTAGACCGGGTATTACTAAAGGCCAGCATTGGCATCATTCAAAATGGGAGCTGTTTATTGTTGTTTCCGGTCACGGCCTTATTGAAATGAGGCAAATTGGAACTGACAAGGTTTTGAGATTTGAAGTAAGCGGAGACAGGCTTGAAGCAATACATACTTTACCCGGCTACACTCATAACTTGATTAATCTCTCCGAAACGGATGACCTCGTTACTCTCATGTGGGCTAATGAATGCTTTGATAAAAACAACCCGGATACATTTTTGAGGTGGTATAACTGTGGATATTAAACTCAATTACAACGATATATGTTTCAAAAACAATGGAAAGCTGAAGCTGCTAATTATCGTCGGAACACGTCCTGAGATTATTCGGCTTTCCGAAGTAATAAAAAAATGCAGGAAATACTTCGACTGCATACTTGCACACACCGGTCAGAATTATGACTATAGCTTAAATGGAATCTTTTTCCGTGATCTTTGCCTTGACGAGCCGGAAGTATACATGAACGCTGTAGGTGACGATCTCGGTGCTACTGTAGGAAATATCATTAACTGCTCATACAAGCTGATGGCTGAAATCAAACCTGACGCGCTTCTTGTACTTGGAGATACAAACTCCTGTCTTTCGGCTATTGCAGCAAAAAGACTTCATATTCCGATATTCCACATGGAGGCAGGCAACCGCTGTAAGGACGAATGTTTACCAGAGGAGACTAATCGCCGCATCGTTGATATAATCTCTGACGTGAATATGGCGTATTCCGAGCACGCACGCAGATATCTCCATGAATGCGGACTTCCAAAGGAAAGAACATATGTGACCGGATCGCCTATGGCTGAAGTTCTTCGTGCAAATCTCAGCAGCATTGAAGCGTCGGATATTCTTTCCCGTCTTGGACTAGAGAACGGCAAATACATTCTTCTTTCTGCTCATCGCGAAGAAAATATCGACACAGAAAAGAATTTCACTTCTCTGTTCACCGCAATCAACAAAATGGCTGAAAAGTACGATATGCCTGTGCTTTACTCCTGCCATCCCAGATCAAAAAAGAAACTTATCGAATCCGGTTTCAAGCTTGACAGCAGAGTTATTTGCCACGAGCCTCTCGGATTCCACGATTACAACTGCTTGCAGATGAACGCCTTTGCGGTTGTGTCTGATTCCGGCACTTTGCCTGAAGAGAGCAGCTTCTTCACAAGCATTGGCAAACCATTCCCAGCTGTCTGCATCCGCACGTCCACCGAGCGCCCCGAAGCACTTGACAAAGCCTGCTTCACTCTCGCGGGAATCGACGAGATGAGTCTGCTTGGCGCTCTTGACACCGCGGTGACTCTCAATTCCCTTGGTGACTTTGGCACCCCTGTTCCCGACTACACAGACGAAAACGTTTCAACAAAGGTAGTCAAGATCATCCAGAGCTATACCGGTATTGTCAACAGAATGGTTTGGCGCAAATATTAAAACAGCATACACATAACAAAAACCGATGTCTATTTTTGGTAGACACCGGTTTATTTTTTATTCTTTTGTTTTGAGTTTACGGCTCAACAAGGTTTCAATCAACGAAATAGCAGCAAGTCCGACGACTGCACCGCCGAAATCGATCATGACGTCTCGCACGTCGCTTCCTCTGCCGTTAAAGCTTTGGATAAACTCATCAAGCACAGCGACGATCAGCGGAACAAGGACAGATGCCGCAACATGGTATTTCTTGTTCACCTCTGCAACACACCACATGACACCGCCGCAACACAGTCCAAGCATTGCAAACTCAAGTCCATGAGCAAACTTTCTGATCATGCTGTGAAAGTCGTCCTCAGTCATGCTATCATGCGGATCAAAGAACGGCTTGAGTATCTCAGCGATGCCTGTGCTGATTTTTCCGGATTCCTCTCTGGTTTTAAGGGAGTTCCCAAATATAAATCCAATCACAAGCAAGGTTAATACCAAATAAACTGCAATTTTCACCGTTAGCCTGCGGTTATGCCGAAGATTTTCGATTTGCTTAGTGTTTATTGCCGCCACCTCATTCTATGATCCTAATATCCGGTGCTTCTGTATATTCGGAAAGCTTCTTCATCATTTCTTCAGTTTCAGAAGCCATGTTGATTGCGTTTGGGTCCTTATATGTTGGAACAACCTGCATCAGAGCACGCTTTACAGCCTCATCATCTTCACCTTCAAGGGCGCTGCTTAATGTATCAAGCACGACGCCAAGCTCTTCAGGAGTCATTGAAGTGTCACGTTCTATGAAGATCATGCTGTTTTCGGTTTTATCAAGCTCCTCGGTGCGGATGAGCAATTCTTCATAGAGCTTCTCTCCGGGACGAAGCCCTGTTTCAATAATATCAATGTCCTTATACGGTTCAAGTCCGCAAAGACGAATCATATTCTCCGCAAGTTCAAGAATGCGAATGGACTTGCCCATGTCAAGCACGAACAGTTCGCCGTTCTCTGCCATTGCACCGGATTCAAGCACAAGCTGGCTCGCTTCCGGAATGGTCATAAAGTATCTGATAATACGCTTGTCCGTAATCGTGACAGGTCCACCGTTCATGATCTGTTTCTTGAACAGCGGCACAACTGATCCCGCACTTCCGAGCACGTTGCCAAATCTTGTTGCGCTGAACTTTGTTGCAGTACTGCTCTTGCTGTGGCTCTGTACGATCATCTCGCAGACTCGCTTTGTTGCTCCCATTACATTTGTGGGGTTAACCGCCTTGTCTGTTGATATCATGATGAATTTTTGGACACCGTACTTTTCAGCAAGCTCTACTGCGTTCAAAGTTCCGAATACGTTATTTTTTACCGCCTCACAGCAGTTGTGCTCCATCAAAGGAACATGCTTGTGAGCAGCCGCATGGAGTACTACATCAGGTCTATATGTGCCAAATACCTTCTCAAGTCCGTCCCTGTCGCAAACTGACACGATCTCTACCC
>JAGBGV010000057.1 GCA_017935805.1 Clostridia bacterium
ATATTCAGTAAAGCAGCGCGAGCGACTCATGTATGCGGCAACAGCGGCAGGTATTGCTATCGACTATACAGGAACAGGATTCCCCCATCCTCTCGGTTACAGTATCACTCTTACGCACGGAATACCTCACGGAAGTGCATGTGCAATATTCGAGGGTGCGTTCCTCAAGTATAATATGATCACCAAAGAAGGCAAGCGCCTTGCACAGGAGCTGGCGTCACACATGGGTACAACACCCGAAGAGATGATCGAACGTATTCCTGAGATGAGCGGAGTTGAGCTTAAGATGGATAAGAACGAGCGCGAGATGCTTATTGACAGGGTGGCTGATGCGGGTAACTATCAGAACAGCCCATACATTATTTCTCGCGGCGAGATGTCGGATATTTTTAAGAGAATATTTGCGTGAATATTTAGCGGCAGGCGGAAAAAACCACTGCCGCGTTTATTTTGCATGAAAAAAGCGGCATATCGCTTGGATACACCGCTAGTATTAATTTGATCAATGCTCGTGATTGTGTTCTTCTTCGTTCTCGGAGCCTGTGTTACCTTCAGCTTCGTTTCCGTTGGGATAAACGGTTACTGAACCATCGGTATATGTGATCTCTGCGTAGTCCGCGATCTTTTCCTTAACCATATCGAGGATCAGTGCTTCCTTGATCTTCACTACATCGTATGCTGCTTCGAATTCTTCAAGTGTCTTGAAGTTGCTGAGTTTTGCAGCTTCTGTAGCACGTTCCTTGTATTCTTCCTCGGTAAGAACGATTCCTTCTGCTCTTGCGATTGCGTAGCAGATCATCTCTTCTTTAACAGCCTTCTGTGCTTCCTCGTGAGCATAATCGTAAAGCTCATCCTCTGTCATGTCGTAAGCATACTTTGCAAAAGCGCCCAGGGTGATACCGCGGAGATCAGCGAAATCCTTGGCATTAACGAGGAATGTGTCGTACTTTTCCTTAACCTTTTCGTCAGGGTACTTGATAACGGTTGTGTTTTCAACTACAGTTTTCCACAGCTCGGGGATAACTGCTACATAGACGCTTTCCTGGTAATTATTGTTAAGCTCGTCAAGCAGACTCTGCTCATATTCTTCAATGGTGTTAAATCCAAGATTTGATTTTACGAATTCATCGTTGTAAACAGGTGTTTTTTTGCTCATTACAATGTTAATGGCAACATCATAGTGAACAGTCTTGCCGCGAAGCTGGGGATCTTCTTTATCAGTATCGGGAACGGATATGTCAAATTCAAGACGGTCGCCCTTCTTTGCACCGATGAGCTCGTCTTCGAAAAGTTGACCAACGGATCCGGATCCGAGAACAAGCTCGTAATTGTTGGCAGTTGCGCCTGCGAAGGGTTTGCCATCAATTGAACCAACGGAGTTGAAGAATACGGTATCTCCAATCTTTGCGCCTTCAGTTGACTCTATGTAAGACGCATAGTACTGAAGAGTGGACTGAACCTGAACATAAATGTATTCCTGGGGATCAACCATGTTTTCGGCTGCTGTAGCTTCAAGACCCTTGTAATTTGCAAGAGTGATGTATTCGGAGAGGTCGTAATTATAGTTGACCTGCAAGGGATCGGTGCTGGTGGGCTTCTGTTTACATGAAACTATGCAGAAACACAGCATTACCGATACCAAAATAAGCGAAATTATTCTTTTCATTGTAATTATCCTCAATGTTTATTTCATTCAATTTCACATTATATCATAAAATACCCGAAAAATCAAGGGGAAAACGTAAAAAGCAAAAAAATGCATGAATAATGGGAAGATTCAGCGCGATTTCTCGCCCGACGCTAAAGATAATACATTATTCTTGTTCGGATTTCTATACATAATTGTAAATTTTGAGGCAAAATGCTTCAATTGACAACTGCCACTTCTTCAAAAACACTTGAAATATCTTCTTCTTGGGGGTATAATTTATCTTACGACCAATGAAAGAGGAAAACAAAAATGTACGATATAATTTGCGATATTTGGAAAAATCCCGGGGCAGCCTTTTCTGTAATGCCCGTGTGGGTTTGGAATAAAATGCCCGAGAAAACCGAGCTTGAGAGGCAGATTGACAGCTTCCATAAAAAAGGCGTTGACGGATTTGTAATCAAGCCGGGCAAAGAGATCGGAGACAAATATCTGACTGAGGAATACTTCGAGCTTATAAAAGCAGCACTTGCAGCGGCAAAGCGTCGATATATGCTTGTTGTTATCTCCGACGGGGCTGATTATCCATACGGTGAGCACGCAGAATATGTACACAGCGAGAAGAGACTATCAGCTCGCAGACTGTATGTACTTCCCACCGGAGGCGAGATTACGGATGACGAAGATATTCTGTTCCGCGTTTACGCAAAGATTGATAACGGACTTCTTACCGATGTTGCATTGGATCCTCGCAACGGATATACTTGTTATGACATAATCCTCGGATACGCTGAGGGAGACGATGCAGACCTGCTCGATCCTGTTTTTGCAGAGTCGCGTATAGGCAATACTTACGAGAAATAAAGCGAAAACATCGGTGAATATTTCGGTAGTACCGTTATCGGATTTATGAATGAGGACGCGGCGTGCTCTTACGGCGGAGTCACATGGTCATATGAGATTGCGGAAAGATTCCTTGAAGAGGGCGGGGACTTTATGGCTCTTGCGTCCTTGCTTATTGAGCCAAAGAGCAAGAAAACCCGTCGTGAGGCTGACTTCCTTCTGCAGAAGATCCTCCGCGAGCGCCTTTCTGAGGTATATCTGAAGCCTCTTGCCGACTGGTGCAGCGAGCATAAGATCGGACTTTTCGGTTATCCGAGAGACGAGAAAAACGGCGAGGCACTGTCTGCTTATCATTTCCCGGGACAGTATATTTCCGCAGGAATAGTGAACAAGTCGCTGAACACCAAAGAGGCAGTTTCCGTAAAATATGCGGCAGACTGCGCTCGTCACAAGGGGATACCGCGCAGCTTTGCTATGTGCCTTGATAACAGCAATGATGCTGAACGCAAAAGCTTCACTCCCGATGACCTTATGCGAAGCATCAACTATGCTATTTCCCGCGGCTGTAATATGCTCATTCCGTGTAATATTTATTATTCCGCAGAGGCTGCTGTGGCTGAAGATGTAACACCCGATGTTGGACCTGCCAACTCATGGTGGAAGGACTATCGAAGCATTGCAGGCTATATGAAGCGTATGTCATGGCTTGGCGCATCGGGTACCAATAATCCTCACGCGGCAGTGCTTTGCTCCTCCGACTATGTACCGTACACACCGGTTAAGCCTCTTATAGAGCAGGGATACACCTTCAACTATCTGACCCTCGATGACTTTATGGAAAAAGCACATATCCATGACGGAGAGATACACATTGACAGATACAAATACTCACTTCTGTTGATTGACGGCAGACTTCGCCTTAACGCTGACATCGTTTTGAAGATAGGTAAGTTCATCACAGGCGGCGGTATTATGTACAGAGGCTCTGACTTTATCGGCGCGGCTGTGAAGAACGTTAAGCGCAGCTCATATTTTGAGGGGGATGACAGCGGTAATATTCGCTTTAATTACTACACAAAAAGCGGATGCCCGTTCTTCCTGTTTACAAATGAAGGAGTATCCACGGTAAAGGGCAGACTTGTCACCGATATCGGATGCGCGGCGGCTGAGTTTGATCTGTTTACAGGAAAGACTTCTCCCGTGCTCGGGGAGATGACGGACGGGGGATTTGCATATCCTGTACGTATTCCGCCTCACAGCGCAGTGGTGATCGGCATGAACCCGAGCGAGTTACCAAGCCTTGGCGAAACGCGGGAAGGTCAGCTTGAGGAGATCGTTGCACTTTCGAAAGGCAGAATGACATTTGACTACAAGCCGGAGGAGGGAAAGACCGCCACACTAATGCTTGACTCTGTGCGTGACATTGCAGACATTACAGTCAACGGAGAGAATGCAGGACGGCTGATTTTCATGCCATATGAGCTTGATATAACGGAACTGCTTCACGAGGGCGAGAATACAGTTGCAGTTAAGGTGACAAAAGGTGCTCCAACGGAACCCGGTAAGAGAATGAAGGCAGAGTTCAAGGGTTGCACTGTTCGCATGATCAAAAAATAATAAAAATACTACCGTCAACCGGGATTCTGGTGGACGGTAGTTCTGTTTTATTTAGCTTTCTCTTCGATCGTTACGTCAATAGCGCTTGGAGAACTGAGGAATGCGCTGTTCTTAGGCACCTCGATTATTAAGTGCCAAAGGGCCTCTACATCCGTGGACTCAGCTGGGATAAATCGCATTATGTCAACACTGTAGCCGGAGTCTGTCTTGGTTATCTGCTTCACGCTGTGGGTGTATGATTCACTTGGGGCGTATAGCAGAACAAGCACCAGTGAGCGTGTCTTGAAAAAGTCATCGGTGTATTCTGTTACTGCATCGTAAAAGCTTACCGAATACCATGACTGCTCAAAATTGTATATGCTTTGATTCTCCGAACAGTAATTCAGCAGTTCCCCTCGCGAAGATATTGTCACAATTGCAGGATAGTCTCCGCCCATTTCGGTGCGATATGTGTGGATGTATTTCACAGGAAAGTGCAGTACCGCCTCATTTTCGTCGAAGTATCTTCTCACACCGGACGAGTCGGAGATCTCAGCCGGAGTCTCTTTTTTACATGACACAACAGACAAAAGCATAACGAGCGACAGTAGTATAAGAACGATCTTTTTCAAAATAAAGCACCTCCTTTGGCTTTTGGTGAATAAAAAAGGGAAATGTTCCGATGTCGGAGCGTTCCCCTTTGTTTTTAATGATCAGTTGTTGCCCTGAGCTTCAGCTTCTGCCTGCATTGCAGCCTTGTCAGCTTCAAGCTTTGCTCTGAACTCAGCACGTCTGATTGCGGCTTCTGCTGCTCTCTTTTCAAGTTCTTTCTTTCTTGTAACGATTGCACGGGAGATCATATCTGTATACTTGTCAATGTCTGCACCGTAGTCAACGCACATCTGAAGTGCGGGAGTGCCGTCCATCTTGTTGATAGAGAATACATAATACTTAACACCGATGGTGCGATCCTTCTGCTTGTATTCATAAACTCTTTCTTCGATGGTAGCGTCTCGGAGATCGTTGAAGAAGTATGTACCTGTGATAGTTTCGTCGATTGCTTCGTCGATGAGGGAGAAGCGTCTGCCGTAAACATAGATCTTTTCGCTTGTGAAGATTACGTTGCAGCCCATGAAGTAGTTTGTTCTGCTAACGCCGTCAGCACCCTTTTTGTAGTAGAAGGGCTCTTCCTTTGCTTCAAAGTCGTAACCGCGGAGGTTAACGGGCTTGAGCATCTTGAGGAAGTTCTTTTCGTATACTTCAAACTTCTTTTCAGAGAGTTCCTGAAGGTCTTGGATTCTTTCGGAAATATTGAATTCGATGTCAGTGTCATTTGACTTACCGCCGGATGCAAAAACAACAACAGCGAAGCCTACGATGCAGACAAGAATAGCTGCGAAGGTCAGATCCTTAAGTCCGCTTGCGAGAATGATAACACCGATAGCGATAATTACCCAACCAATGATAAAAGGAATAGATATCGGCGGGGCTGTGAAATATTTGAGATTTCTTTTGGTTTCCATAAAAACTCTCCATTCAGATTATTGGGGTGATAACTGACAGTTACCCTTTATCAATAATTAATAATAACATAAAATAACAGATATGTCAAGTGAAAACGAGGTTAATCGAGTTACAAAAGTGGTTTTATTTGTAAAGAATTTTTGCTTTCACCGTTTACGGCTTTACCGTTATCACAACGAGCTCGGGGGGATTGAATATTCTCGGCAGATCGTCTCTCATGAGTCCTCGGCTGACGATTACGGTGTCGTCGCTGAAATCATACCTGCCGCCCGCATATTTCGGGAAAAAGCCTTGGTGAGGTGCGTACAGACCGTTCAGTATCAGCGGGATCATCACTTGACCTCCGTGAGCATGACCGGATAGGGTCAGATCAAATCCAAGGGACGCATATCTCTCCGCAAACTCGGGTCGGTGTGACAGCAGTATGTCAAAGGATTTGTCAGATGTCTCAAGCTTTTCAAGTTCGGTTAAGAACTCGCCTGAGGGGCTGAAAAAGTTCGGGTCGTCTATTCCGTGGAGGGTGATGCTGTCCGTGAGATTGATGCTGTCTCCGCTCAGCACAGTGACTCCGTATTCCTCGAACAATGACTTTATGTCGTCGGTGTATTCTACCCATCTTTCGTGGTTTCCCGTAACGTAGTAGCAATGGTATAGCGGGGTGAGCTTCTCAAGCAGTACAGCTGTACCGTCGAAATCCCGCTTGTCCTCAGAGATGTCACCCACAAGGAACACCGCCTCCGGTGAGAATTCCGCTATCTTATCACACAGCTCACCTTGATCATCTCCGTAATAAGTGGAGTGAAGGTCTGTCAGCAGAACATAAGTGTGGCTTTCGCTGACTGCAGATGATGTGACTGTATAATGCCGCACGGTGAGTCCGTCATACAGTGCTGCACGGAGAAATATAAATATAAGTGCGGCGGTGACGAGAAAAATGATCCTGCCGCGGTTTACTTTTTTGCTGTTCAAATCGTTTCCTTTTCTTTTTTGTGATTAAGGCAATTCATATTATATCATTTTGACCGTAGAATGTCCATACCGAGCCACGTTTTTTACGTTAGCAAATGTAAATAGTCGATTAATAATTCCCCTTTGCTATTGCGAGTGGTGTAAAAGAGGTGTATAATGTAAAATGAATAATTATGTAAGCGGAGGTGCCAATGAAAAGAAAAAAATCAACTTCTCAAGTGGTGCGCTCCGTTTTTACAGTTGTTTTCCTGCTGTTGTTTGTATCAAGCGGGATCATGCTTGTTGTGAATCTTACCGCGAAGCGCAAAGGCGAGAAGATTTATACCGAGCTTCAGGATACATTCTATTCGTCGGGCTTTACTCACAAGAATCTGGCGCAGAAGATAACATTCCGCGAGGATAACGGCATTTATTATGTCGGTGAATTACCTGAAGCGGCTGAAAATACTGTTGACGGAGAAGAAGACAGCACATCCGAATCCGAAGAAGATGATGAAAGCTTAAAACAGATCCGCGATGGACTTGCATCCCTTCGAGAGATAAACGACGATGTATATGGCTGGATATTTGTTGAAAACACAGATATCAACTATCCCATAGTCAAGGGCGAGGATAACGATTTCTATCTTAACCATGCTTATGACGGTACGTATCTCACGATTGGATCAATTTTTGCCGATTACCGCTGCGAGGACAGCATTTCGGAAAACCTGAACACCGTTCTGTACGGGCACAATCTGCTCACCGGCGGCTCGGATATGTTCCACGATGTTGAAATGTTCCTTGAACAAGAGTTTTTTGACTCCACATACATATATATTTACACCTTTGACGGAATTTATGTATATAAGCCGTTCTCAATCTATCAGGCGAGATATGATTTCAACTATTTCAAGGTGGATTTTGACTCCGAGGAAGCGTTTGGCGCATTTCTGACAGCGGCAGTGGAAAACAGCAGGCACGATTGTGACGTAACGTTTGAGCCGGGAGACCGCATCCTCACATTGTCCACCTGTACGAATATTGAGTACTTTACAAGATATGCGCTACACGCAAAGCTTATTTACCGAACAGAAGAGTAATATGACAGATATTTTATCAATTATCAGATGTCCCTTGTGCGGCGGACAGCTTAGACGAGAGGGCAAAAGCCTATTGTGCGACAGCCGCCATACATTTGACATATCGAAGCAAGGATATGTGAATCTGCTTCCGCCCGGGAAAGAGAAAAACGCCCACACGGGAGACGAGCAGATAATGGTCAAGGCGAGAGTGGATTTTCTCAGCCGCGGCTACTATAAAAACATCAGCGACAGGCTGGCAGAGCTTATGTCCGAGCAGATCGACACCGGTTCTCCCATTGTGATCTGTGATATGGGATGCGGCGAGGGATATCACACCTGCAACTTTACAGAAGGCGTCCACTCAAGGCTGAACAAGCCCGTTTTGACACTTGGATTTGACGCATCAAAGCACGCAGCAGTATATTCATCAAAGCTGTCACGCTCTCGCGGCATGATGCCGAAGGACGGTGTGGGAGCAGAATTTAATTCTCCTGTGGGTGCATATTTTATGCCGGCTAACATATTCCATTTGCCCACCCCGGATCATTCGGTCAGTGCGGCAGTCAGTATGTTTGCGCCAATCGCCTGGGATGAGGTTAAGCGGATACTGAAGCCCGGCGGAATTCTTGCGGTTGTGTCCTCAGGCAGCGATCATCTTATGGAGATGCGTAGCCTTATCTATGACGAGGTGAAGCTGTCCGACTTTACCCCCGCAGCCTGTGAGGGATTTACTGCAGTCGCTCGGGATGAGCTGACTTACGAGACGACAATTGAGACAAACGAGGACATAAGAAACCTATTTATGATGACGCCGTTTTACTATAAGACCACGGAAGCGGGCAGGGAACGGCTGTATTCCAAAGATAACCTAAAGATCACGGTTAACGTGAATTATATTATATTCAGGATGGACTAAGTATGTTGTTTTCCGTAATAATTCCCATGTATAACGAAAAAGCCATAGCGGTCGACTGCGCAAGTGAGCTTACTAAAACACTTGAGGCGGCGGCTGAGGCTCTTTCCTTTGAGTATGAAATTATCTTTTCCGATGACGGCTCCCGGGACGGATGCGGGGACCTCGTGCGCGAATGGACTGATAAGGCTGAGCTGAAGCACGGTGAGGTCATTGTATATACCGCCGAGAAGAACTCCGGCAAGGGAATGGCGGTACGTCTCGGTATGATGCAGTCAAGAGGGGATTATACTCTCTTCACCGACTGCGACCGTGCCTACGGATGTGATATTATTGTTGAGATGCTCAAGCACATCATCGAGAAGAAAAGTGATATAGTGATCGGCTCGAGAGCGATAGGTGAGGATGGTTATACCGGATACACCTTTATGAGAAAGCTGGCATCCAAGACTTACATGAAAGCGCTTTCGCTTGTTGCCGGATTCAAGCACAGCGACTCACAGTGCGGTATCAAGATGTTCAAGGGAGATGTTGCTCGCCGTGTTTTCCCTCTGTGCGAGGTGTGCGGATGGGCGTTTGACCTTGAAGTTCTCATGATAGCCGAAAAGATGGAATGCACAGTTTCCGAATTCCCCGTGAAGGTAATTAATCACGGTGAGTCAAAGGTGCGTCTCGTACAGGACAGCATAAAAATGCTAAAGGACATACAGAAGATCAAAAAGCGTGTTAAGAGTATGAAGCTGTAATGCTGCAGGATCAGGAATAGAAATCGTGTGAGCCGATCTTCACAACGAAGGTACAGTTATCCACGATCCAGAAGCTGGTCGCCATTTTCTTGTTCAGGAAGTAGAGAATGGTGTCCGAGAGGCGTGTATCCTCAAGGCAAAGCTTTGCAGCGAGCACCGATTCCTCTCCTGCTGTGAGATTGATGGCGCCGTCCACTGTTGGGCTGAACTGAACACCGTTCTTGCGGTCAAAGATAACGTCGTATATGTTGTCGGGGAACTCGTCCGAATCAACTCGGTTGAGTATCACGTTTCCCACTGCGATCTTTCCGATAAATGGCTCGCCGCGTGATTCCGCATGAATTATCTTTGCAAGCCAGTATAGATCGTTTGCATCATAGAACTCCTCTCCCGGAATGATAGCAGCTCTTACTCTTGTAAGATATGTTGTGTGGTCGGCTGATGAGTATTCGTAGTCAAAGCCGAAAGCATGGGCAACCTGAATAAGCGGTACATACAAAGTGCTGTTCAGCGTGAAGTTGCCGTATGCACACCAGAGAACACGTCCGTTGGCATCCATGTAATACTGTCGGCTGGGAACTGTAAGAGTCAGTGAGTCGGTGGTAACGCGTGCGGTCTGTGTGCCGTTATCCCATGATACCACAGCGTTGTCTGCCATTGTTGCAAATTCACGAAGTCCCACATAGGCGGTGTCTTTCAGGGTGAATATCTCTCCCTCATATAAGAAGCCGTCAACGTTCACGTCTACGCTGTCACGCGTCATGCTTCCTTGACTGATCATTTTGCTGCCTATGAATCTTCCGTCGGTGTAATCTGAATACTTGGTCTTTGCATGAACTGCGCCATGCGGTATAAGCGCATTAATCATTACGAGTGAGAGGATCAAAAATCCAAATAGTTTTTTCATAATTCCTCCATTCAGGCAGAGAGAAGACTTCTGCCGCGGTTAATTTGTTTATCCGCACCGATAAAACTGAAAAATAAGTAACCATCCCAGACACAGCTTACCTTATGTGGGTAAACTGTATCCGGCTGGTTCTATTATACCATAAATATCGCCGGTTTTTAAGCGGTAATATGTTCCATGGAAGGGAAAGAAGTATTTCCCATTTCCGAAACCATTAAAACAACGAACGGAGCTTCTGATGAGTTACAAACGACTATTCGCCTTGCTGCTTGCAATAATTCTGCTGCTTTCATTTATGTCATGCGGCAGAATAATCATTGAGGATATCTCTCGTGACGGCGTGGATGCTTCATATGATTCGGAGACTGAGGAGGTCTCTGTTCCCGAAACGGTACCATTTGCGGAGTTTGACAAGTACAGCGGCGACGGTGGAAAAAGACAGGCTCAGAAGTATCTCGATGAGATTAAAAATACAGACTGCGACGGGCTTACACTTTTTATCGGGACTCCGAGCAGTGATTATATCTCTCCCGATGACGGTGCAACAGAGCTGTCGAGATTTGTCATCGAGCGAAATGCCGCCGTTGAGCAGCTTGCTAACGTGAAGCTGGTGACAGCAAAGGTGAACTGCAATACTATGGCGAGAGAGCTTAAGCAGTCGTCACTTGCCGGCACGGGAAGATATGATATCCTGATGCTTCCGCTGAATGAGGTTGGACGCTTTGCGGTGGACGGATCACTAATTGATATGCATGAGAGCGCGAGTATTGACCTTGACAAGCCATATTTCAATATTTCCTCAGCCAAGGCGGCGTCATTCGGTAATGCGGTTTACGCTGTGGCCGGAGACGCGTCTATCATGCCAACGTCATTGCCGGCAGTTTTCATTAACACAGAGATACTTCGCGATTCCGGATTTGATCCGGAGAAGATATATGCCGACGTGCTGAGTGGAGAGTGGACTTGGGATGACTTTATAGAGTATTCCGAGTCTGTCGGAGCGATTGAAATGTTCAACACCGTAACGTCACAGAGCATGGCGGAATCCTTTGCGGACTCTGTGTTTGTGGCAGCAGGAAACTCATATCTGACTTACGGAGATGACGGCGTTGCGGCTGTTGGTTATGATCCCGATAGCGCGAGAGACGCTGTGAGTTACATATCTGCAATAATGAGCGATCCGTCAGCGTCTGTTTCGGCAGATCGAAACTCCATCGGGGATTTTGCGGCAGGCAGGACAGCATTTGCCTTTGAATATTTGTATGTAATGTCATGGCTTATCAATTCTGATGCTCATTGGAGCGTGCTTCCTATGCCGAAGAGCACCGAAAAGGGCAGTTACCGTTCATTGATGCCTGCGGATACTCTGATGTTTGCGATCCCCACGGTAACAAGATCGGTGGAGTCGGCGGCAGTTACCGTTGCGGCACTTAATGCGGCATCGGATGGATATATCTACGAGCAGTTCGTGGAATACAATATGAACCACGTGCTTCGCAACAATGATTCAGTCAATATGCTTGATATCATTCTTGATTCAGCTGTGTTTGACAGGGGCATCACTTACGGCGAGAAATATCCGTCACTTGCGGCGATCGCAGGACTTGTGCGTGACAGTGCGGGGGATGAGGAATGGGCGAAATCATTTGACAAAATGGCAAAGGAAGCGAACAAGATACTAGAGGACGAGCTTCCGATATATATTGTTGAGGACGAGCCCGAGGAGACAGAAGCTCCGGAGACAGATGCACCTGAAACGGAAACACCCGAGACAGAAGCCCCTGAAACTAAGCCTGCAGAGACAAAGCCCACAGAGACAAAACCCGCAGAAACGAAACCCTCAGAGACAAAACCTGCAGAGACAAAACCCGCAGAGACAAAACCCGCAGAAACGAAACCCTCAGAGACAAAACCTGCAGAGACAAAACCCGCAGAAACGAAACCCTCAGAGACAAAACCTGCAGAGACGAAACCTGCAGAGACGAAACCTGCAGAAACCAAACCTGCAGAAACCAAACCTGCGGAGACAACGCCCGCAGAAACCAAGCCTGCAGAAACCAAGCCGAACAACTGATCAAAACACAAAAAAACCTCCTATTTTCGTCGGAGGTGTTCGATTTTTTATGATTATTTCTTCGGGATAAGAAGCTCCTTGCCGCCCATGTAAGGACGAAGTGCTTCGGGGATCTTTACTGTGCCATCTGCCTGGAGATTGTTCTCAAGGAAAGCGATGAGCATTCTCGGCGGAGCAACAACGGTGTTGTTAAGAGTGTGAGCAAGGTACTTCTTGCCGTTTCCGTTTACGCGGATCTTGAGGCGGCGTGCCTGTGCATCACCAAGATTGGAGCAAGAGCCAACTTCGAAGTACTTCTTCTGTCTGGGAGACCATGCTTCAACGTCGCAGG
>JAGBGV010000058.1 GCA_017935805.1 Clostridia bacterium
CCCAGCGCATAGCGTCGGTGATATTCGATTTACCACTTCCGTTAGGACCTACTATAACGGTAGTACCACTGTTAAATTTGAGGACAGTGCGCTCGGGAAAAGATTTGAAGCCGTGAAGCTCAAGAGATTTTAAGTACATTCCCCTTATTCCTCCAATTACATTCTAATTTTATTCCAATATTATATTATAAAGCTTTTCTTCATCTTTTTCAATGAATTTTATGTTATTAATGTTATATTTCTTTTGAATTCTCAGTAAATTTTTCCGTTTTTGACCTATTGCCATGGAAATATCCCCGAGCGGGACTGATATTTGCAGTTTGTTTGCATCGCGCAAGCCTTTTTTCTCTATCTCTGACGAAATCACACGGTAGTATATCTCACCGTAAACGAGCTCGCCAAGTGAGGGATGATTCGGTCCTGCGAAATATGTTTTATCAGAGTGAAGATTTTCGCTTTCGCACAGCCCTATTCGCAGGCACTCCACATTGCGAGAGACAAATATCTGAAGTACATCGGCACTACGCTCGATTGCTTCCTCAAGCGTAAGTGGTACATATTCACCGCGGACGGTCATGTCATAAAGCTCTGTGTCGCGAAAAACAAGAGTCGGATATATTCTCGTACCTGTCGCGCCTGCTTCACATATCGCACGAGCACATTCTGTCTCATCAGACGGAGTAGCACCGGGCAAGCCGATCATCATTTGTCCGACAACGTCAAATCCCGCCTCTGTCAGCATCCGAATCGCTTCAAACGAGACCTCAGAGGAGTGACCTCTTTTACAGCAGTTCAACACATTATCGGAAAAAGACTGTATTCCAAGCTCAACCGCCGATATTGTGTAATGCTTCAAAATATCAATAATTTCCCGGCTTATGTAGTCAGGGCGTGTGGACATTCTAATTCCTTTGACGTCACCTCGACTGACATAGCCCTCTGCTATATCAAGGAGCGATATCATCAGCTCTCTGTCGATTCCGGTGAATGATCCGCCGAAAAATGCAATCTCGCAGTCGACATCCTTATCCCGCACAGTTGACAGAACATTTTCAATATCGTCTATTACCGTTTGAAGTGAAAAAGAAGAGACGCCCGAAATTGCGCGCTGGTTGCAGAACACACACATATTCGGACATCCAAGGTGCGGTATAAACACCGGTATATTTACATGAGTGCTTTTCATTCCGATAACTCACCGAACAGTATCAGGGCTTCATGAGCGGCACGCTGTTCAGCTTCACGCTTTGATTTAGCTGATCCGTGACCGATAACATTGCTGTTAAGTCTTGCCTCAACAATAAACTTTTTGTTGTGGTCAGGACCCTCTTCGCCAACGAGAACATACTCGAGTATCTCGCCGTTTGCCTGCTGTACGATCTGCTGAAGTGTTGTTTTATAGTCAACAAACACTCCGGTTTCAGAAATGTAATTGATCTCAGCCTCTACGTGAGGAATCAGGAAGCGTTCAACAGCGTCAAACTTCTCGCCCGAATCAAGATAAACCGCAGCAAGAAGCGCCTCAAAAGCATCGGCAATGATCGATGGACGGTGTCTGCCGTTGTTCATGATCTCACCGTGACCAAGATACATATAGCTGCCAAGGCTGATCTGATCCGCAAATTTTGCAAGAGCTTTTTCACATACCACAGCCGCGCGGATTTTTGTGAGGTCTCCCTCTTGCTTGTTTCTGTATTTCTCAAAAATAAAGGAGCTGACTACAATAGATAAAACAGAGTCTCCGAGGAACTCGAGTCTTTCATTGAAAAGAACTCTCTCCCCTTTCGATTTCATTTCATTAGAATACGAAGAGTGTGTAAGTGCCTCTGTGATGATCTTTTTGTTTGTGAATGTATATCCGATTGCTTTTTCAAGCTCCTCTATCGGTCTTTGTTCAAAATCCATATTATACTCCTCTACCTGTTTTATGGGTAGGACGTTTATTCTTTGGTGTTTTCTGCAGAGATCTGCTCACCCATCGCAAGAGCAATCTCGCTGATAACGCCTGTTTTTACAAACTTTGCAGCCTGGTTTATGGCGTTTGTTATTGCCCGTGCGTCAGAGCTGCCGTGAGCCTTGATAACCGGCTTCTGAAGTCCGAGGAGGGGTGCTCCGCCGTATTCTGATGCATCAAATGTCTTCTTGAACACCTTAAGCTGTTTCTTCATAGCAACAAATGACAACTTGGTCATGGCGTTCTGCGTAAACATATCCTTGAGCGCAGAGAAAACAAATGAGCCCATTCCCTCAAGCAGCTTTAACGTAACATTTCCCGTGAATCCATCGGTAACAAGCACATCGCAGGGTCCGAAAGGAAGCTCTTTAGCCTCAATATTTCCTGCAAAGCTGATTTTTTCGTTATCCTTCAGAAGCTTGTATGCATCAATCTGGATCTGTGTGCCCTTGTGGTCCTCGGTGCCGTTATTGAGAAGTCCAACGGTGGGAGCTTCGATTCCGTGTACATTTTTCATGTAAATTGAACCCATTACAGCCCACTGTGCCAGATAATTTGATGTAACGTTGACGTTTGCACCGCAGTCCATCATGAGAATTGGATGTTTGAAAGGCAGGATCGTTGCAATTCCCGATCTTTGAACACCCTTAACAGAGCGAATAATAAGCGATGAGCCGGCATGAAGTGCGCCTGTGTTACCTGCTGATACGAAAGCATCTCCGTCACTCTTGAGCAGGTTGAGACCTACAGACATAGAAGAGTCCTTCTTTGAGCGTACAACGCAGATGGGATCATCCTCCATTGTGATGACAGTCTCTGTATGTACTATATCCACCTTTGAGGTTTTAGCCTCGTTTTCCTTGAGAAGCTCTTCAATTACAGGCTTGTTTCCCACAAGTACGATGTCATGATCAAACTTATTTGTGGCAACAGCAACGCCTTTCACTATTTCAGCGGGAGCTTTATCGCCGCCCATTGCATCAATTATTATTCTCATCGGTATCTCCAATATTTTCTATCACAAATTTCTGATAACTTCTTTGATCTCTTCTGTTTTTGCAAGTGCACGCACGGCAAATGCTTCGTTTCGAGCACGCTTTCCGCCTTTTACTTTATTGGCAAGAGCGGGCATAACACCGAAATTAGCGTTCATAGGCTGGAATGTTGTCTTGTCTCCATGGGAGATATAGTAAGCCATCGCACCTGTCATCATCTCTCGCGGGAAGATATACTTCTCCTCACCCTTTGCGCGAAGTGCGGCATTAATTCCGGCGACAAAACCTGATGCTGCAGATTCAATATATCCTTCAACGCCTGTCATCTGACCTGCAAAGTAAATATTTCCGTTTTCCCGCATTGAGTAATCAGCGTCAAGAAGATCGGGAGAACACAGGAACGTATTTCTGTGCATTACTCCGTAACGGAGAAATTCTGCATTTTCAAGTCCCGGGATCATTCTGAACACCCGCTTCTGCTCGCCCCATGTGAGATGCGTCTGGAAGCCGACAAGGTTGTACATGGTTCCCTCTTCATTCTCACGGCGAAGCTGAACTATTGCGTAATACTCCTCGCCTGTCAGCGGATTCTTGATTCCGACCGGCTTCATAGGGCCAAAACGAAGAGTGTCCTCTCCACGCTTTGCCATAACCTCAACAGGCATGCATCCTTCAAATACCTTTAGCTTTGTTCCGGCTTCAAAATCATGGAGCTTTGCTTCCTCCGCATTAATGAGTGCGTCATAAAATGCCTTATACTCGCTCTCGGTCATCGGGCAGTTGATATAGTCCGGCGTTCCCTTATCGTATCTTGACGCATAGAATGCCTTTGACATATCGATCGTTTCAAAATCAACGATGGGAGCAGCTGCATCGTAGAAATACAGGCTCTTTCCGCCAATCATTTCGGCAATCTTTTCAGCAAGTGCATCAGATGTAAGGGGGCCTGTTGCGACAACGGTGATCTCGTCTGCCGGTATATCTGTCATTTCACGCTCGACTACGGTGATGTTTTCGCATCCGCGGATCTTTTCGGTCACATATTCAGAGAACAGGTTTCTGTCAACAGCCAAAGCTCCACCGGCAGCTACTTGTGTATTCTTTGCCGCCTCCATGATTATCGAACCCATGCGGTAAAGCTCCTCTTTGAGCAGTCCTGAACCGTTGGTAATTTCAGCGGAGCGCAATGAATTGGAGCACACAAGCTCTGCAAAGCCGTTACTGTGGTGTGCTGGAGACTTTTTGTTCTGCTTCATTTCGTAAAGTGTTACATGGACACCAAGCTTTGCTGCCTGCCATGCTGCTTCACTTCCGGCAAGTCCCGCGCCGTAAACGTTAATATTTGTCATATCAATCATTATTTGTTGTGTTTTCTTCTGCAATGTCTACTTTATAACCACATTTTTCAGTCTTGCAGACAAGCTGATTCTTACCCTTCTTGCGGAAAAGCATACCGCCGCATGTCGGACATTTTTCGTTTGTGGGCATATCCCATGATGAGAATTTACATTCGGGATATTTTGAGCAGCTGTAGAATACTGTTTTATTCTTGCCGTGCTTTGTAATGACATCTGCACCGCATTCGGGACAGCTTACACCGAGGGGGCGTGTTTTCTGCTTTGTGAACTTACATTCGGGATACTTTGAGCAAGCATAGAAGCTGCCGTATCTACCTGTACGGAGCACCATATCAGATCCGCACAGCTCGCACTTTTCTGATGTTGTTTCTACCTTCTTGGTGTTAGCCTCATCTCCGGGTTTAACAAGCGGCTTTGTGTTCTTGCAAGTTGGATAATTGGGGCAAGCCGCAAATTTACCGAATCTGCCGTTCTTTACGATCATCTTGCTGCCGCAGTGCTCGCAGATAATGTCAGTTTCTTCGGCAGGAACCTCAATATCATTAGCAGATACAGTTTCAAGGGCTTTATCAAGTTCACGCTTAAAGTCGCCGTAGAAGTTGTCAAGCACGCTGAGCATAGAGCTGTTGCCGCGCTCGATATCGTCAAGCTGGTCTTCCATAGATGCTGTAAACTTGTAGTCAACGATATCCGGGAAGTTTTCGCACATAAGCTTTGTGATCACTTCACCGAGAGATGTGGGAACTAGGGACTTTCCGTCGCGCTTTACATATCCTCTTGTGGTGATAATTGTGATGATAGTCGTGTATGTGCTGGGACGGCCGATTCCCTTTTCCTCGAGGAATTTTACAAGAGAAGCTTCTGTATATCTCTGCGGAGGTGTTGTGAAGTGCTGATTAGGTGTGATGCTTTCTGAATCGAGAGCCTGATTTTCCTTTATTTCGGGAAGTCTTGTGTTGTTATCTTCCGTTTTTACGTCATCGGTTGACTCTTCGTATAGAGCCATATAACCCGGGAACTTAACGGTATAGCCGCTTGTTCTAAACAGATATCCGGCGCAGGTCATGTCGATCTGTGTTGTTGAAAGCTCTGCAGACTCCATCTGGCTTGCTACAAAGCGATCCCAGATGAGCTTGTAAAGCTTATACTGGTCAAGAGTGAGGCTCTTTCTGATGGCAGCAGGCTCGATCATTTCAACAGAGGGTCTGATTGCCTCGTGTGCGTCCTGCGCGTTTGCCTTTGACTTGTATACACGGGGAGTTTCGGGATAATACTCCTCGCCCATTTTGCTTACAATATACTGCTTGGCTGCTGCCTGTGCTTCTTCGGATATGCGAAGAGAGTCAGTTCTCATGTATGTGATAAGACCTTGTACGCCGCCAAATTCAGAGCCGAGGTTGACACCTTCATACAGTTCCTGCGCCACTCTCATTGTACGCTGTGATTGGAAGTTAAGCTTTCTGGACGCTTCCTGCTGCAGTGTGGATGTTGTGAAAGGAGGAGCAGGATTTTTGTATTTCTTGCCCGACTTGATTTCGGAAACAACAAACTGCTTGCCGTTTACCGCGTTGTAAACCTTCAGCGCATCTGCTTCACATTCAAGCTCAACCTTGTTGCCGTCACTTGCAAGACCAAAGAACTTGCTCTCAAATGTCTTGCCGTTTTCAGCCTTTATAACAGCGTCAATAGTCCAATATTCCTTCGGAACGAATGCTCTGATCTCGTTCTCACGATCTACGATGATCTTTGTGGCAACAGACTGCACTCTTCCGGCAGAAAGGCCGCTCTTTACAGTTTTCCAAAGGAACGGGCTAAGCTTATATCCCACGATTCTGTCAAGGATTCGTCTTGCCTGCTGTGCATCAACTACGTTCATATCAATGTCACGCGGATGCTTTATCGCTTCCTTAACAACCTTTTTTGTAACTGCATTGAATGTTACTCTTTTAATCTTTTCCTTGGGAATATTCAAAGCATTGACAAGATGCCATGCAATAGCCTCACCTTCACGGTCAGGGTCAGTTGCAAGGAAAATTTTGTCTGCCTTTTTTACTTCCTTTTTCAGTTCCTTGATAAGGTCTCCCTTACCGCGGATATTTATATAATGAGCCGCAAAATCGTTCTCAACATCAATGCCGAGAGTGGATTTGGGAAGGTCTCTGATATGTCCCTTTGAAGCCACAACCTTATAAGAAGAACCGAGGTAGCTTCTTACTGTGTTGGATTTTGTTGGCGACTCCATTATTACAAGATTTGCCATTTGGTTTTCCCCTTTATTGCGTGGATTAATGTAATAGTCTATGCTTAATCGTTGATCGACAGCATAATATCTTCTTCGGAAACGCGCATGAAATAACCGCCGCCTCCGGATTCAACCGCACCTGCCATTTCAAGCATGGTGAGCGCACTCATTATTTTGCTGATGTCAGTTTCACTATCGACCAGACTGTCAGGCAATGTAGGTACGTTCGGTTTCATCTTATTATATACCTTGATCTCTCCGCTTTCAAGCATATCAAGCTCTATTTTGTGCGCGGGGATCATTTTTTCTTCAGTTTTTACGACTTTTTCTTTTGTTTTTGCCGGTTTAACTTGTTTTTTTCCGCCGAACAAGCCGTTTTTTGTCTTTTGCGGCTTTATACTGTCAACAGTCTTCTCTTCAGGAATGACTGTATTTACAACTTCTTTTACCGAGGTAGAGGGTTCTGCCGGCGCAGATTTTTTCTTTGATTCAGCAAATGCTGCTTTTGCCGCAGGATTGTCCTTAATACGTCCGCCATATGAACCCTTACCGTAGTAATTCTTACCA
>JAGBGV010000059.1 GCA_017935805.1 Clostridia bacterium
CATTTGGTGTAAAGTTCTACTCACAAGGACTTGTTGTTATGGGATTAACAGATATTGAAACGATCAGCGGCGCAAAAACTCCGGCTTACGATGCAGGACTGCGTGTAAATGACATAATAACCCATGTAAACGGTACCGAGGTAAAGACATCCGACGAATTTGTCAAGAAGATAGAAGAATCCGCTGATTTGGTGGAGATAACCTATGTGCGTGACGGTAACAGCTGCAAAACAAGCTTTGTTCCCTCTCTTTCAACCGACGGAAAGCGAAAGACCGGAATGTGGATACGTGACACAACTGCAGGAATCGGAACAGTGACTTATATCATTCCCGAAACTGGAGAGTTCGCAGGCCTCGGACACGGCATTTGCGATTCAAACACAGGTGAACTCTTGAAAATGGAGCGCGGAACAGTAGTCGATGTGCAAATATCCGGCATTTCAAAGGGTGTAGCGGGCACTCCGGGAGAGCTCAAGGGATACTTCACCTCGGATAAGTCGGGGGTACTGCTCGGCAACACGCTTTGCGGTGTGTTCGGTATTATGTCCGATGTACCCACATCCCTTTGCCCCGAGATCAATGTAGACGTAGCAGAACGCAGCGAAGTTTGCTCCGGCGAAGCTTATATCTGGTGCACACTGGATGACAACGTGCCGCATAAATATGAGATAGAGATCGGTGAGATCAACCGCGACAGCTATGACAATCGCAGTTTTGAGATAAAAGTAGTGGACACCGCTTTGATTGATAAAACCGGCGGTATCGTTCAAGGCATGTCGGGTAGCCCAATCATACAGAATGGCAAGCTGATTGGAGCTGTTACCCACGTCCTTGTAGGAGATCCCGCGCGAGGTTACGGGATATTTATAGAAAATATGATGGATGCGGCTGGTTGAATTATTGACAGGGGCAAATTGCCCTTGTCTTTTGATTTTGTGTGTGGTATAATAAGAAAAAACGTTGGAGATGTCATTATGCTGCTCGGGGTAATTAGCGATATTCATTTATACAGAAAAACCGATAGGCTGGTACGTGCTCTTGATGCTCTAAAAGAAGCTGAAGTTTTGCTTTTGTGCGGTGATCTTGCTGACCGTGCTTTAAGTGAGCAATATGTGCTTCTTGCCGAATGTATAATACAGCGACTTGGCAATATTCCCGTGTACTGTGTGACGGGAAATCATGACAATCCCGCGCGAGATGACTCTCATTTCAGAAAGTTTGAGCTCACAGTTAATCCGGAAATGACTGATCTCACAGACGAAAGCGGAGCTTTTTATAAGCAGATTTCAGACGAGATTGACCTGATCGGATTAAATCCCGAATATCATCAAAAGCAGTTTTTCTTCTCACAAAAAGGTAAGCAGCTTGACTTTCTCTTCTCATCCCTCGCTGTTTCAAACACGAGTATTCACATAATAATGTGTCATCCGCCGCTTATTGAACACAATCCGCTTCGAAAGAACGGTATGGCACCATATATTGTTGGCGAGCAGAACGACAAACTTCAGCGGATAGTTGACGATGCGAAGCACACGATTTTTATTTCAGGTCATACCCACGTTTTCCCTCACGTGGAGTGGGACTCGACTCACGGCAACCTGTATATTAACAACGGCAGTATATGTCCGACAGTTGACGAAAGCTGTGACACACCCCGCCAAGGAAATGTCACCTTGCTGAATATCACCAGCGAAGAGATATCGATACTCATAAAAGGTATCTACAATGGAAAGATTTTTTACTCGGAGACGAGGACGCTGTGAAGTGCGGCAGCCTCGATTTCATACGCAATAACATACAATAATACGGAGGCACTATGGCAAAGATCTATAAGTCAGCAGAGGAGCTTATCGGCAAAACTCCTCTCCTTGAACTCTCAAATATTGAAAAGAAACTCGGTCTTTGTGCAAGACTTATAGCAAAGCTGGAATCATTCAACCCCGCCGGAAGCGCAAAGGATAGAGTTTCTCTGGCAATGCTTAATGATGCTGAAGAACGCGGTATCCTCACAAAAGATTCCGTTATAATCGAACCTACCTCAGGCAACACCGGCATCGGGCTTGCATCAGTTGCGGCGGCAAGAGGCTACAGATGCATCATCGTTATGCCTGATAATATGTCCGCGGAACGCATCACACTCATGAAGGCATACGGCGCAGAGCTCGTTTTAACTGACGGTTCGCTTGGAATGAACGGAGCCATTGCAAAAGCGGAAGAATTGACTCGAGAAATTCCCTGCTCCTTTGTTGCTGGTCAGTTTGTGAATCCCGCCAACTCCAGAGTGCACCGCGAAACAACCGGGCCCGAGATCTGGGATGACACTGACGGTGAGGTGGATATTTTCGTAGCAGGTGTTGGCACAGGCGGTACCATCACAGGTGTAGGTGAGTATCTGAAGTCCAAGAGACCTGACATACGCATCGTTGCAGTTGAGCCCTCTGACTCTCCGTATCTCTCTAAAGGTGTCAGCGGCGCACACAAAATTCAAGGCATAGGAGCAGGATTTGTTCCCGAAGTGCTGAATACCGAAATTTACGACGAAATAATTACGGTTGACGCAAGCGATGCCTTTTCCACCGGTCGTATGCTTGGCGTAACTGAGGGTATACTCTGCGGTATCTCATCCGGTGCGGCTTTGTGGGCAGGAATACAACTTGCAAGCAAAGAAGAAAACCGCGGCAAGACTATCGTTGTATTACTCCCCGACACCGGCGACAGATATCTCTCAACAGAAATGTTCCGATAAACTAAAGAGCCACAGATCAGCACGGTCTGCGGTTTTTTTGATTTCGCAAAACAAAAAGCACCTGCATTAAGCAAGTGCTCTTTTTTATGTAATTATGTAATTACTTTAATGGGATTAGTTGAAGTCCATAACTTTCCAAGAAGCGCCTTCTTTGATGAGTTCAACGGTAATTTCCATTTCGTCCTTATCGCCATCTTCATCCTTGTAAGTTACCTCAAGTGTTACGGTAGCCATGCCCTTCATTTTGTTGACATTGTACTTACGGTTAAGACCTTCATCTTCAAAGTCCTCCTTATCGAACTCTTCCTTCATTTCTTTCCAAGCATCCTTGGCTTCATCCTTGTAGTCTTTGAAGTCATCTTTGTCCATCTTTTCAACATCGTCTACCTTAATGCTCTTGATCTTGCAATCATCAAACATATATTCGAACATTTCTACTGCCATTTCAGCGTAGTCTTCCTTCGCATCTTTGGAGTATACGTCTGTGAGGAGAGCCATTACCTTCTTTTCATTGCCTTTTTCAAGAGCATTAACAAACTTCTTAGCAACAGACTTGGGGCTTCCACCGCCGCCGATGATACCG
>JAGBGV010000060.1 GCA_017935805.1 Clostridia bacterium
AAAAACCGATGCTTTTTCATACATTACCATTGATAATGCCAAAGAAATTTGATATAATAATAATGTACGGCAAAAAACGCCGCACAAGATCCGTTTACGAAAGGACTTACCATACCGTGAACAAATCAGTCATAACCGACACAACACGGGCGGCGACAACTGCGGTAAAGACTTTCAAGAGATCAAACCCACTTCTTGTACGCAAAAAAATGGAAATGAAGGACGTGTATTTCCGCAAGAACGAGCCGGATCGGGAGGTCATGCGATTCGAGCTTGCCTTTGATACGGAGCTGTACGTGCTCATCATAGCAGGAGTGATCTTGCTCGCAATGCTCTGCTGCCGCATATCGAAATGTGCCCACAGACGGGCAATAAAAAAAGCGGAAAAGCGCAAACTGAAATGCAATTGACTCACACTGCTACACGGCGATCCTCAAAGGGTCGCATACATAGGAGTTATGGGTTATGAGTTATAGGTTATAAGTTACACATTACGAAAGGAGGCAGCCCATGAAAAACAATAATAATCTTTGGCGTATCGTTTCACTGGGGGCCTTCTTCGTAGTGATAGCGATAGTTTACATAGGCAGGCTCCTTTACCTGCAGGTTTCCGGTCAGGACTATTACAGTATGTCCACTCCCACCGTTTATTACACACGCAAGGTGGCAATACAGGCACAGCGCGGCGAGATCTACGACCGCAACGGCAAGCCTCTTGTAACAAATGAATATACATACGATATCTCAATCGACTACGCAACAAAGCCGAAATCCGGCAAGGAGCTGAACGATCTGCTGGTGGACATCATCACCGCCGCCGCAAAGACCGGGGATACCCTCGAGAAGCCGAAGTCATCTCTCAATGTCACAGTGCTGGACAACGGACTTGATTTCTCTTACCCCGACGGATTTACCGATACTGTCCGCGGCAGAAGATACAAAAAGCTGGTGTCACAGCTTAACGTGGACGAGGATGCGTCAATCAACGACGAGGCTCGTGCGCTGATGGTGTATTTCGGCATCATGTCGAGAGAGAAAAATGAGGACACAGGCAAATATGAGACCTTCTACAACTATACCTACCCCGTGGCGAAGGAGCTTTTCCTCATCCGACTTGACATGGAGCTGTCGGGATTTTCCTCCGTTCAGCCCTATGCTATAGCGAAGGGCGCTTCACTTCCGCTGATAACCGCCCTTCAGGAAAAATACTCCCGCGGATTTACCGTGACAACTGATTACACAAGAGAATACCTCTACCCCGGTTACGCGTCCCACATTCTCGGAAGAATAGGCAAGATCCCCTCCGGGCAGGTGGAATACTACACCGAGCAGGGATACCCACTTGATGCAGTGGTCGGAATCTCCGGAGCTGAGGCGGCATTTGAGAAATACCTTCGCGGAATTGACGGTGTGATGACTATAACCGAGGACGCTTACGGCAACATAGTGAACACCGAGGTCACCACCGAACCTGTGCCGGGTAGCGACGTTTACCTCACCATTGACATCGAGATGCAAATGGTAGCTGAGCGTGCGCTGGCTGAAAACATCTTCAAGATCCGTGAGGATGCGGACCCCGACAAGCCTCTCACCGGTGAGGATGCGGAAAAAGGCGCTCTTACCGTGCTGGACGTTGACACATACGAGGTCCTTGCCCTTTGCTCTTACCCCACATACAATCTGGGCACCTTCAACGAGGATTTCGCAAATCTCAACTCGGACGAGCTCTCACCCATGTTCAACCGTGCCCTCGACGGCGAGTATGCCCCCGGTTCTACCTTCAAGATCGGTGTTGCGGTGGCGGCACTTTCCGAGGAGATCATTACCAAAGAAACGATCATTGAAACAAAAGGTATCTACACATATTACGAGTCGGCAAACTTCACTCCCCGTTGCTGGCTGTACCTCATGAGCGAGGGTCAGTCTTATCATGGAGAAATCAACGTTGTTGAGGCAATTCAGGAATCCTGCAACTGCTTTTTCTACGAGGTAGGCAGACTGCTTACTATATCCAAAATGAATGAATACTGCCGTCATCTCGGTCTCGGTCAGCCTACAGGTATCGAGCTTCCGGAGAGAACGGGTATCCTTGCAGGACCTGACTACCGTGCGGAAAACGGTCTCGGTCAGTGGTCCCCCGGTGACACCATTCAGGCAGCCATCGGTCAGTCGGATAACCAGTTCACCCCTCTGCAGATCAGCGTGTATCTGGCAACAGTCCTCAACGGCGGCACACGTTACAACGCGAGTATGCTGTACCAGGTGAGAAACTACGGCACAGGCGAGATAATTTACGACCGTACACCTGTCAAGGCTGACGGAATTGAGATCTCCGATGAGATACTTGAGACAGTCAAGGAAGGAATGCGCGGCGTTATGGACAACGGCTCTGCAGCTTCGGTATTCTCCGGATATGATATCTCAGTCGGCGGTAAGACAGGTACGGCACAGGTATATACAAACAAGTCGGACAACGGCATCATGACAGCCTTCGCACCCTTTGAAGAGCCGGAGATCGTAGTCACCTGCATCATTGAGCAGGGCTACGGCGGAACACAGGCAGGCTACGCTGTACGAGACGTATTCGACTACTACTTCGCCGACGAGCTTGCAGAAATGGAAGAAGAAAATATCGAATGAAGAGGAATATACCTCATCCGTCACTCCGTGACACCTTCTCCCAAGGAGAAGGCTTGGGTAAACCCAACGAATTACGGTTATAATAAATCTTCTTTTTGATTCCTGAAAGGATGAGAAAAGCCGGGTGGAATATTTGTGGTTCAATAACATGACGTCAGTCGATTCCACCCACGAGACTTCGTCTCGGCTTATTTATCCGAACCAACAGTATTTTCGCGCAGCAAAAACATCACTTGCCGCTAGGCAAACATCACTGCGCCAGCAACATCATTTCACGAAGTGATACATCACTTTCGCGTAGCGAATACATCACATCCCGAAGGGATACTATTTATGCCAAATATACATAAGATAATCGAAATACTGAAAGAAATATATCCCGAGGCGATCTGCTCACTTGAGTACGGCGGGGATCCGTGGAAGCTGCTTATCGCGGCACGGCTGTCTGCACAGTGCACCGATGAGCGGGTGAATATCGTCTGC
>JAGBGV010000010.1 GCA_017935805.1 Clostridia bacterium
AACAAGATGGAAGACGTAATCTTCGCAGGAGCAAGCGATAAGAAGCCCATGAGCTTTGCAGAGGTGTCCGTTACCTTTGACAACAGTGGGGAGAATAAGACTCTGCAGTCTGATTACGACGAGGTTACCGTTACAAGACGTTACTACAGAAGCGGGGAGAGTGTGTACTTCATCAACCGCAAGAAGGTTCGTCTTAAGGATATATATGAGCTGTTCATGAATACAGGTGTAGGCCGTGAGGGTTACTCCATTATAGGACAGGGCAAGATCGCAGAGATCATTTCCAAGAAGAGCGAAGACCGCCGCACCGTATTTGAAGAGAGTGCCGGTATTGCTAAATACAGATATAAAAAGAATGAATCCGAGAAGAGACTGAAAGAGACCGAAGCGAATATGGAGCGCGTGGGAGATATTGAGCACGAGCTTTCTTTGCGCATCGGACCACTTGAGAGAGATTCTGAAAAAGCAAGACGCTACCTTGAGCTCTACAGTGAGAAAAAGAAAACAGATATCTCACTTTGGATGTATGATTCGGTAAGACTGAAGAACGCCATCGAAAAGGCGGAGAACGATACACAGCTTTCTGCTCATGAACTTGAAATGGCAGAGGACTCAATGAAGCTGACAACAGCAAACATCGAGCGCTTGTACGAGCAGTCACAGAGCAATAAGGAAGCATCCCGCCGCAATTACGATGAGACATCAGAGACAACAAAAATGATGAACTCATCCGAGTCGGAGAGCAGACTTCTCACAAAAGAAAAAACACACTCGGAAAAGACTCTTGAGACTGAAAAGCGTCTGTATGAAATGTCAGTCAGATCCCGCGACATGGAGTCTGACAGACTTGAAGGCATCAAAACAAGACTTGACGAGATCAACAATAACTACAGCGAAACTTTTGAGAAAAACGAAGCGCTGTCCGCAAAGATAGCTGAACTTGACAGGGATATCAACTCTAAAACAGAAGAGCTTGAGAAAATGCTTGCTGATCAGCAGACAGCAGAAGCGGCACTTACTGATCTCCGTGTGCGCTTGAACGTTCTTGAGAGCAATATCTCAAACCAAAAGAAGCGCACAGAATCAATTAATGCGGACATCAGCAAGTATGAAGATGAAATCAAGGCTCTTGATAAGGTTGCCGATGCATCCCTGCGCCAGATCGAGGATTATAATAAGGTAATTGACGAGATCAACGAGAAGATCGGCGGAGTTGCAGAAAAACTGGAAACGCTTAATGCCGCCTACGAGGAAATTGAGGCTCGAGAGCGCAGAAAACAGGCAGAGATCGACTCCCTTGACAGCCGTATATCAGCGCTTTCCCGTATGCAGGAACATTTTGACGGCTATAATAACAGCATCAGATATGTAATGAACGAGGCGAAGTCAGGCAGACTCAGCGGTATTCGCGGTCCTCTTTCATACCTCATTAAGGTTGAAGAGAAGTATATCGTTGCAATCGAGACTTCTCTTGGCGCCGCTATGCAGAATATTGTCACAGATGATGAGAACGCCGCCAAGTGCTCTATTGAGTCTCTGAAGCGCAATAATGCCGGTCGTGCAACCTTCTATCCTCTGACAACTATTCGCCCCCAGGAGCGTGGTCGTGACTATGACGGACTTGAAAGAAGCCGTGGCTTCATAGGTTGGGCTGATGAGCTTGTATCATGCGATGACGAATACAGAAATATTGTAAAATCACTTCTTGCAAGAGTAGCGGTATATGATGATCTTGACAATGCCACAAATGCGGCAATAGCGAAAAATTGGCGTATCCGCGCTGTAACTCTTGACGGTCAGCAGATCAACTCCGGTGGCTCGTTTACAGGCGGTCAGACAAAGAGAGAAAGCGGTATGCTCTCGCGTACTGCCCAGATAGATACACTGAAGAAGGAATACGACGCAGCAGCAGAGGAGCTTGCAAAGATTCAGGCTGAAGCAAAGGCAGCAAAGGCTGAGATCGCATCTGTTGCATCTGAGTCAGCAAGTGATGAAGAACGCAAGGGACTTATAGAAGCGCTTATCAGTGCGGAAAACAAGAACTTCAGCGACGCTGACGGTAAGAGAAAAGCACTTGTTGACCTGCTTGAAAGCATGAAGGCAGACAGTCAGAGCCTCCTTGAGAGCAGCTCAAGATGCCGCGATGATCTTGAAAAGCTTAATGAACTCATCACAGCACAGGCAGAGTTTATTGCAGAAATATCCGATAAGAGAAACGATCTTGCGGGTATTCGCGGTGAACGTGAGCTTGAGGCAGCAGAGCTTACAGAGGAATCAAACGGGCTAAAGATCAGACTGGCAGAGCTTACTCGTGACAGAGAAGCGGCTGAATCCTTGTATAGCGATACTGAGGAGAGACTGAACGGTTTTATCGAAGAGTGCAAAGCTCACAGTGATGCTGTAATTTCACTTGAAGAGAGCATCAAGTCACTTATCAACTCTGCTGATATGAAGCTCAAAGAAGCAGATGACCTTAAAGAAAAGATCAGCGAGCTTACCGATAAGCAGAAAAAACTGCAAGAGGCAGGCGACGAGATCGACATGCAGATCAGCAGACTTCGTCAGGCAGAACGTGAGCAGTCATCTAAGAAGGAAATTCTGTTCATTGCACATTCCAAGAACGAAAACAAGCTGAATTCACTTCGCGAGGATGAACAGAAGCTCAGTGCAAAAATGTGGGATGATTACGAGCTTACTTTTGCGGCTGCTGTTGCATTTGCTGAGGAAAACGACTGTCACGTTATCGTTGACGGTGAGCGCACTTCATTCGTTACAAAGCAAACTGAACTGAGAAACAAGATCAGAGGTCTTGGCCACGTTAATGTTGATGCTATTGAAGAATATGTTGAAGTCAAGACAAGATACGAATACATAAAGTCACAGCTTGACGACCTTCGCGCATCCAGAGAAGACATTCTCAAGATTCTCGGCGGCATCGAGGACGACATGAAGCGTATCTTCCTTGAAGCTTTTGAGAAGATCAACACATATTTCGGCGAGGTATTCCGTGAACTGTTCGGCGGAGGACACGCTGAAGTAAGACTTACAGATCCGGAAAATGCGCTTGAATCAGGTATCGAGAACAACGCGGCTCCCCCCGGAAAAACAATCAAGAACCTTAATCTTCTCTCCGGCGGTGAGCAGGCATTTATCGCAATCGCATTGCTCTTTGCGCTTATTAAGGTAAATCCGTCACCTTTCTGTATTTTCGACGAGATCGAGGCTGCTCTTGACGAAGTAAACGTAACAAGAGTGGGCAGATATGTTAAGAAATACGCAGACGAGATGCAGATCATCATGATCTCTCACAGACGCGGAACAATGGATATTGCTGATACACTTTACGGTGTAACTATGCAGCAGAACGGCGTATCGAAGGTATTCACACTTAATGCCGCTGACGACAATGAGGAACTCTTAAAATAATTACTGAGGTTAAAAATGGGATTTTTCAGCAAACTTAAAGACGGTCTTCTTAAGACAAAGAATGCATTTGTCGGACAGATGAACGAGGTTGTAAAGAGCTTTCGCAAGGTAGATGAGGATCTTCTTGAGGAACTCGAAGAAATTATGATAATGGCTGATATGGGCGCACCTACAACTGAAAAGGTTATTGACGAGCTTCGCGACCGTATCAAGACTGATAACATTAAGGACTCTGAACAGGTTAAGGACGTGCTTTGCGAGATTCTTACTGAGCAGATCGGTGAGGGTGAACCTCTTAACCTCACAACAACTCCGTCAGTTATTCTTGTTATCGGTGTAAATGGCGTTGGCAAGACAACATCTATCGGTAAGATTGCCAATAATCTTAAAAAGCAGGGCAAGCGAGTAGTTGTTGCGGCGGCTGATACATTCCGTGCGGCAGCAATCGAGCAGCTTGCTATCTGGTGTGACAGAGCAGGCGTTGAACTAATCAGACAGAATGAGGGCTCAGACCCTGCATCTGTTGTGTTTGATGCTATAGCAGCGACCAACAAAAGAAAAGCTGACGTGCTGATAATTGATACCGCAAGCAGACTTCACAATAAGAGCAATCTTATGGATGAGCTTGCGAAAATTAATCGTATTATTTCAAGAGAGCTTCCCGAGGCGGCAAGAGAGACACTCCTTGTGCTTGACTCCACTACAGGACAGAACGCTGTTATGCAGGCAAAGAAGTTCAAGGAAGCAGCCGAGATCACAGGTCTTGTTCTCACAAAGCTCGACGGTACTGCAAAGGGCGGTGCGGTATTCTCAATCAAGAACGAGGTTGACCTTCCCGTTAAGTTTATCGGTGTTGGCGAGCAGATCGACGACATGAGACCCTTTGACGCAAAAATGTTCGTTGATGCGCTTCTCAAGGACGATCTTGATGAAATTGACGACGAAGAGGACGATGACTAATGACAAATATTGTTCTTGCATCAAATAACAAGAAAAAAATTGCAGAACTTGAAACTTTGCTCGCTGATTCGACGTCTGATATGGTGAAGGTGGTTTCTCTTCGCGATATCGGATTTACCGATGACATTGTTGAAGACGGCAACTCCTTCGAGGAAAATGCACTTATCAAAGCAGGTACACCCGCAAAGCTTGGTCATATCGGTATTGCAGATGATTCTGGCCTTGCTGTCGACTATCTTGACGGAGCACCCGGCATCTATTCCGCAAGATATTCAGGAGAGGGTGCTACGGACGAGAGCAACAGAGTGAAGCTGCTCAACGCACTTGAAGGCGTACCCACAGAGCAGCGCAGCGGAAAATTCGTGTGCGTTGCTGCTTTGGTTCTTCCGGAAGGAACAAGCTTTACTATTCCCGAAGAGTGGCGTATTTCAGACGAGCTTTCAGCAAAATCCGGTATACCTGCCGAGCGAGCTATGGTAGTTCGCGGAGAGTGTAAGGGAATTATCCTTACAAAGGAGCAGGGAAACGGAGGTTTTGGATACGACCCACTGTTCTACTATCCGGAATTTGGTGAAACATTCGCAGAGATAAGTGGTGAAAGAAAAAATCTTGTGTCTCACCGCGGAAACGCCATGCGTGAGTTCACAGCACGAATCAAAACAATTTTAGAAAACAACGGAGATAATTAATGCTTACAAGTAAACAGAGAGCAATACTTAAATCAGAAGCATCAAAGATGGATGCGATCTTTCAGATAGGCAAGGGTGGCGTAGGCGATGCTGCAGTAAAGTCTATTTATGATGCCCTTGAAGCGAGAGAGCTCGTTAAGATCAGCGTTCTTGATAATTCAGACGCAGACGCAAGAGAAGCAGCTGAGGAGATCGCCGCACAGACAGATTCCGAAGTGGTTGCGGTTATTGGAAGAAAGATAATCCTTTTCAAGGTTTCATCCAAGAAAGAAAAAAGAAAGATTTCCGCAATGATATAAGTGCGTGGTGCAGATGATCGAAAATTTCAAAGGAAACATGCTGACTGAACGCGACGTAGAGGAATTGAAGCTGCTTGTCAAGCCTTATCTGACTGATAAGCGCTACTCTCATACTTTGTGTGTGGCGGAGGAGGCAGAGAGACTTGGAGAAATATTCTTGCCGAGTCGGATAACAGAGCTGAAAATTGCCGCCCTGCTTCACGATATAACAAAAAAAGCAGATTTCGAAAAACAGTTGCATTATTGTGAAATATTTGGTATAATAAATAATGCACATCATAACATATCTCCTGATGTACTTCATTCAAAGACTGCAGCAGAGCTTGCAAAGCGTGATTTTGCGCATTATGTCAATGAAGACATATTGAACGCAGTCAGATACCACACAACAGGACGATACGGTATGAGTGTGTTTGAAGGAATCATCTATCTTGCGGATTATATTGAACCGTCAAGAGTTCACAATAGTTGTAAGACAGTCAGAAAAGAGTTTTATGACAGAATATCCCGTGAAAATGACAAGCTTGCGGTTCTGTATGACACAATTATATGCACCCTTGATATGACGATACAATATCTTACCGACAAAAACGCTGTTATAGATGCGGATACCATAAATGCCAGAGACTATTATTTGAAGTTGAAGACAGAGGCATCGGAATTGAAATGCGAGGATAATAATGAGTAATAATAACATTAATAACGACGATGTATCAATGTACTATCCTGACGGGGACTCGGCACATATGACTGACGACGATTTATCTACTCAAAAGATTGCAAAAAACGTAAGAAAAAAGCCTTCTTATTCAAGAAAAAAGAAAAGCAAGCCTCATTGGGTAATAATTGCCGTTGTTCTGGTTGTGTATGCTGTTTTTCTGCTTGTCGGCTCTTGGCTGCTTTTCTACAAGCCCAAGCAACCGAATACAGGAGACGTACCGTTTAATACTGACCCTGTAGATCAAACTCCCGATGGTAAAGACGATCCGCCTATCATTCATGATGATCCCGACGATAAATACAACGTACGCGAGGGCGTATATAATATCCTTGTCGTTGCTCATGATAAAGAGGCGCATCTTGCAGATGTAACAATGCTCGTTAACTGCGATACAGTAAATAATACCATTTCCGTTATGCAGATCCCTCGTGATACGTATGTAGGGCTTCAGCTGTCAACAAATAAGATAAACGAAGCTTTTGCCCGTTACTACGGAAGTCAGTGGTCAGCGACTGGCGGTACAATGAAGGAAGTTTGCCTCGCAGCTCTCGATGATTATGAATCAATGCTTGAGCAGAATCTCTGTATAAACATTGACTACAATATTCTCATGAATCTCAGCGGATTCAGAAATATCGTTGATGCAATCGGCGGTGTTCCGATATACGTACCTCACGAAATGGTATACGATGATCCTGCACAGGATCTGTATATAAATCTTCCCGAAGGGTACAGAGTTCTGAACGGTGATGAAGCGGAGCAGTTTGTAAGATTCAGAGACAATTATGTTCAGGCGGACCTTGGCAGAGTCAACGCACAGAAGATCTTCCTTACCGCAATGTTCAACCAGGTAAAGTCTGTTATTAAGGATCTTGATATACCTGCCATGAACAGTCTTGCGACAGAGGTTTTCAATAACGTTTATACAGAAATGAACGTGTCGAACATCCTCTTCTTTGCAAAATTCCTTCTTAAAGTTGACCTTTCACAGATCAATATGACAACTATTCCCGGTAATATAGCAGGCAATCACTATGTCGTAAACCGTGAAGCAGCGCTTGCAATCATCAATCAGTATTTCAATATTTACACAAAGAAAATTTCAGATTCGATTTTTGACAGAAACAGTCTTTTCTGTGATAAATCATCCGAAGACATACGCGCCGTATATTATGCAGACGCTGAAGACGCTCTCGACCATGTATATAATGCCGATGACATTAACAACGGCTCTATCGACATTCCAATTTTGAACAAATAACGGAGGAAATATGGATAACACACCAAAGCTTCCGAT
>JAGBGV010000061.1 GCA_017935805.1 Clostridia bacterium
AAGGGAGACACACAGCCTCCCTTGCTTTTGTTTTATTTCTGATTTTTCAAATAATCGTTGATCTTCTTGATATTATGTTCAATATCACTATTCCATGTGACACTTGTCAACTCTCCCGGATCATCAGATAAGATTTGCTGCAGCTGTCTAAGAGCCGCTCTTATCGCTAAAAGGAGCTCATGTAGCATTACTTCAGCCGTACATACTGTCTTGTCGTGCGATATTCCTGTCAATATTACATTTTGACTGTCATGAATAACCGCTTTTAGCAAATGAGGACCGTCATAGAAACACAACTCAACACTACGCGGTGTGTATGTGCTCTCCATCAATGCAAATGTACAAGACGACAACACGCTATACGAAAAGTCTTGCCAGTTCTCATATGGAAAAGCATATTCCCCCATGTGAATACTAATTTCGGTAAAAATTCTGTCTGGGTATGAAAAATTATCGCCAATAGAAATATATACATTATCTTCCATTGTTTTATTTCTTTCCTCCGGTGCTATAAGTTACCACCATAAGAATAGCAGAGTTGATAAGCGCCGATACAAGAGCGATGATCTTTACCGCGCCCTCGAACACAGGATTCCAGTCCGCGCTTATGCTGACAAGATACAACGCGCCGGCAATGATTGTAATGATCGCTGTAACAAGCTGGATAATTTTTATCGGTTTCATATTTACCCCCTCTTTAGTCCTCATCCACACTGAGGTATCCGTCGATGATGAGATATCCGCCGATCACGAGGAACAGAAAAAACGCAATAGCCCCGATAATGCTTCCCGCAACCCAGAATATTGCACCCACTAAAGCCAAGATAAGCAGCGCGATGCCGAGTATCATTTTCTTTACGTTTTGCATAAGTCCTCCTTATTCCATGCAGGCATACGCAATATTGCGCAGCCTCGGGGCGATGTATTCCTCATTGTTTCCGAGCATATGCTGGGTGTACACAAGCGCTATGGTGTTCTTGGGATCAATGATCACCCAAACTCCCGCAGCGCCGCCCCAGCCGAACTCACCCACGGGAGACAGCGCGCCGCATTTTTCCGGATGCATCATTGTTCGCACACCGTAACCGTAGCCGTAACCGTTCATATGAGCCCACGAAAATGACTTTATCTGTTCTGCGTCAAGAGTGTTCATCCTCCACAGATCAACTGTAGCGGGAGAGAGGTATCTGTATCCGTTTGCCGCCTTGCCGTAGCCCGCGATAGTGTCCGCAAACTTCATGTAATCCGCACAGCTTGAGATAACGCCCGCTCCGCCGGAGTCATATTCGGGACCAAGTATATGCTGGCATACATTGTTAGTTGGCAGGCACCGTCCGAGATCCTCTCTGTAAACATACTGCACCGCCATACGCTCGCGCTTTTCATCGCTCGGGAAGTTGTAGCAGGTGTCCTCCATTCCGAGGGGATCGAACAACACTTCCCTTGCATAATCGCGTAGACGCTTCCCTGCAATCACTTCGATGAATCCGCCAAGCACATCGTGGCAAAGGCTGTACGCCCATCTCTCGCCCGGTTCAAACTGCAGCGGGGATTTCGCTATTGCACGCACGATTTCCCGTGTAGGACAGTGATTTGACGTTGCTTCGCGGACAGCAGCCACGTGCTTTGTGGCAAAATTGTAGTCAAATCCTGCAGTCATGTTAAAAAGCTGTCCGACCTTGATCTGTCGCTCCGCAGGAACGATCTCTTCCTTGCCGTCGATCATCTTGCGTACTGTCATTTCCTTGAATTCGGGCAAGTATTCCGAAAGTGGATCATCCATGAGGAACTTCCCCTCTTCATGAAGTCTCAAGCCAAGGGATGTGGTTATCACCTTGGATGCAGACCAGAAGAAATACAGCTCATCTCCGGTTATCTCGCGTCTGTTTTCAATATCCGCAAAGCCAGCCATGTATCTGTAGATCTCTTTGTGATCCTTCATGATAATGCAGTCGTTGCCCGGTATTCTCTCCGCCACAAGGCGATCCTGAAAAGCTCTTAATCTGCTGAAATCCATAAATATTACCTGTATTAGCTAATTATTATCTTGCGCTTATCGCTGACCAGCTACCGTTCTTCTTAACGTAGAATTCAAGGTTTTCGTTTGTATATCCTTCATTCGCAACGCCAAGGCAGCCATACTGCTTCAGCTCAGTAGTAAAGTTAATGGGTACGATCTGCTCGTATTCAAAGGGCACAACGGTATTTCCGTCCTCGTCAACAACGCCCCATACTTTTTTGCCGTTCGCAATCTTTGATACCACCGCGTAAAGCTTAAAGCCGTAGCCATCCGGGTTGGCAAATACCATAATGTCGCCGTACTTAAACTTGATCACCTGTACATTGTTGCCGTCAATAACACCCCAGTCGCTGCCCATTTTTGCTACATACCAAATCGGCGACCATTCAGGTGCGTAGGCGTAAAGCTCATCATAATCAAAGGGGATATTCGTGCCGACAACGCCGTACTTGTTCGTGGTGCTGAAGTTGTCGATCACCATCTGCACCTTAAAGTTGTCAATCAGTCTCATACTAGAGGTGGAGAATGAGCAACGCTTTACAACCACGGGTGTATGACCGATCATATTATAGGGATTTCCGCTGTTTTTCAAAGCTTCTCTTGTTTCATATGTTCCAACCCTGGGATATGAGTCAAGCAGGCTTATCTGCATTTCCCAATATTGCTCGTTGTAACGAGAATCAAGAATATTGTATTTGTCCCACTCGTCCTTCCAGTCCTCATTTACAGTCACAAGCAGATCCATTTCCATGTTATAGTAGATATCTGAGGGGGTATTTGCCATAAGTCTCTCATACACCTCTCTCGCAACGTCTTCCATAACATTTTTCGAGAAGTTGTACTTGTATATCTCTCTTCCGTTGCCGAAGTAGGGAGCTGCGATATTGCTGTAGGAGTCATATCCCGTGTTAATGAGGCGATTGCCGTTTGTGTCAAGGATATAGTACAGCTTGTCTGAGGTATTCTTCGCGATAATTATTGTCTTACCCGTTGCCGAGTCATGAGTGAACACCGCTACCTCGTAACCGGCAGGAACGCGGAGAGTCGCCTTCGGATCGCTTACCACGGGAGCCTCAGTCTCGGGAGGTGTTGTTTGAGGAGCTTCGGTTTCGGGAGTGTTAGCTCCATAACCCCAGTGTACGGTAGCGTTGCAATATTCATTCCATTCAATACTCCAACCTGTAGGCTTGGTGGTTGCTCCACAGTAGATGTCGGTGAGTTCGGGTAAATATGCAAATACTGCATATCCCATTTCAACAACACTTGACGGAATAGTAATCTGTTCAAGTTTTTCACACAAATTGAATGCACAGTCACCAATCTTTGTCACACTATCCGGAATTGTAATTGATTGCAGGTTATCATAACTTCCGTGGTCATTAACCCCAAGCATGCTTTCACCTATTGATGTAACGCCGTCTTCAATGACTACATTCACTATTGAAGCTGAATAATACTGGGCCCATTCAGCACAATCCTTGCCAATCCACTCATCCATTTCTCCTGTTCCGCTGATGGTAAGAGTGTAGCTTGTATCAAGAGTCCATGTGAGGTTGTCGCCGCATTCGCCGCTGTCAATAATATTATAGTCGCCTTGCCAAATCACCTCGGGAGAAGCATGACCTAACCAACCAAACTCCCAGCCGCCGGGCTTTGATTTCATATCACAGTATATTGACTCTAAGTTATCACAGTAAGCAAATACTTCTCTGCCAATTGAATATGCACCGCTTGGTATAGTAATTTGCTTAAGTGAATCACACTGGAAGAAAGCATACTCACCAATTGTTTCAACAGAGTCCGGAATATTAATTTCCGCAAGATTAGGACAACTACTGAATGCACTTTCGCCAATTGTCATAAGTCCATAATTAAGGGTTACAGACACAAGTGAATCACACGAAGCAAAACAACCATTTCCAATTAAAACCAAAGATTTTGGCATATCAAGAGACGAAATTAAATCGCAATTTGCAAATGCA
Source organism: Clostridia bacterium (assembly GCA_017935805.1). Next base: position 4,003 of record JAGBGV010000061.1, read on the forward strand.
TTATTACCAATATGCTGTATTGAATCTGAGAAATTCACGTTAACCAAATTCGAACAACCGTAGAATGCATTATTATTTATATAGAAAACTGAATCGGGAAAATCCACACCGATTAAGCTTGTACAATTATAAAATGCTTGTTCTGCTATGATTGTTAAATTATCAGGAAAATCTACCGTTTTCAAATTTACACATTCATAAAATGCACTTTGATTTATTGTCGTAACAGTATCGGGCATTGTAACTGTCTCAATAAATTCACAGTTATGGAAAGCAAATTCTCCGATATATGTTACCGGCTTACCGTCAATTTCCGCAGGAATAACAATGTTTTTATCCGTACAAGTACCAACACTTGTTATTCCTATGCCATCTCCGTCCACTTTATACTTTAAGCCTTGGCTTGCTTCAGTTTCGGGTGTCTCCACTACCTCCGTCTCCGGGGGCATGGTCTCGTTTCTCTCTGTCTCGATCGGGATCGGTCTGTCGGACTCAATCACATCCGGTTCATCAGTCTCCTCGGGCTCTTCCGCATCTCTCTTGTCGGTGATCTCAACATTCCAAATGTACCAGCCGTCGGGGGTTAATCCGAATGAGGCTTCTGCATCGGCTGTGACATACTCACCGTCGATCTCCCCTGTTACGGTCAGCTCAGCCTCGGTTTTGCGCTCGTCTTCGTCAAACTTGTCAATGGATATGTCATCGAATCTCAGATCATCATTATCGAGGTATTTGCATACAAGGAGCTTAACGTCTTCCTCGGATATGTTTTGCTTGGGCGCCACGGTACTTTCGTATTCGTCGTTTCTTCTTACTTTGTCAAGAACCCACTCGCCGTCCTCATCATAGTATGCCGCAATATATCCTGTCTCAAATGTAACATACTTGTTCTCACCCTTGACTGTGATATATTCGTCTTTACAGTCAATGCCGAGAAGCTCATATTCTTCTGTGTCCGTTACCTTGGCATAGGTTACCTTAACGGGATCGTCAAAGTCCTCGTAGTCATCAAGCTCGATGATCTCGTCAAGCACTTTCTCGGAGATCTCGATCTGATTCTTGCCTATCATGTCTTTTCCGCCGAGGAAGAACCACCACACTGCCCCTGCCGCCAAAGCAAGCACCAGAATAATAGCGACAACAACGCCTGCTTTGCCCTTCTTTTTGGGCTTCTGCTGCTTCTGTCTTTTCTGCTTCACAGGTTTTTCCTGCTGAATTGGCTCTGCTTCAGGAGCTTCATAATAGTCATCCGCAGGCTGATACGCCGGCTCTTCTACCGATTCAGCAACATACTCGTTCTGCGAATCATTATAAGGCGCATATACTGGAGCCTCATTTTGCTCCGCGGGCTGGTATATCGGCTCTTCAGGTGCAATTTCCGGCGTGGCAACCGGCTTCACCTTGCGCTCAGGCAGTTGATGGCCACACAAATTACAAAACTTTGCGCCGTCCGGCACTTTATTTCCACATTTTCCGCAATACATCGCATTTCCTCCGATGATGTTGATTTATCAAGAGTTTTCAGGCATTTGCAGGGGGATGGTGACTTTTATCAATCAATAAAGTATATTTCCATATCGGTATGAACTGTTCCGATGAGTGTGGAATAGTTCGGATTTTTCGGAGAGATCCAGATGTAGATCTCACCGTCTTTAAGATTGCGTGACACGTCGGCAACAATACGTTCACCGAAATCGTACTCACCGTTCTTTACATACAGCTTTGTGCGAAGGAGTGACTGATCAAGTACTGTCACAACTGTTTCGTCCGCTTCAAAGTTCAGCCATGTAAGTCCTGCGAGGCTGTAATATTTCGCTGTAACGATCTGTTTCATTGAATATGTGTATGTTTTACCGTCCGCACCGATGATCTCGCCGCCAACTCCAACCTGATTTATTTCGTTAACAGGCTCTTTGGTGATGCTTTCGGAAACTACGGTTCTTGTCTTTTCAACACCGTTCACATATTCAACAGAATATTCCGTTGTCTTCGCGCCTTCTTCACCGGGTCTTGTTTCCTTGGAACCGCGCATGATAAGATCTGTTTCAATGTTCTCGATCTCGAACGGAATTACTTCGTCCACAGTCTCTGTCTTGTACTCATATGTATCGACAGTGATTACCATGTCCTCTTTGATCACAGTATCAAGTGCAACGGAAGGCTTTTCGTTCTCCTCAAGTCTGCATCCAATGCTTTCAAGAAGCTGTGCAAGTGTCATTTCGGAAGTGGACAGATCAATGTCGCTGCGGCTGTAGAAGTCAAGCTTAACTCTGTACTGAGTGGGCTCTGTGACAGGTGTCGGAACTGTAACGTTATCTTCCGCAGGCTGTTCTCCTGTGATATTGTGGTCAGCAGGTCTCATAGTCGCCTGTACGTTCAGTACGTTGATAAGGACAATAGCAGCAGTAACTACCACCAGCAAAGCAATAGCACAGATAATAATTATATTAAACAGCTTTCCGTTCTTTTCGGAGGTTGGCTCAGCAGCCTCAGCAGCACCGGATGACATAGCGGACCGTCTGACAGGTATCCCGTTTGTTACACTTCTGTTTTGCTCAGGTGACCGTGTGCGAACAGTGCCTGACGATGTTATCATTGTGCGGTGGATCCTTGTGATACGCTCTGCTACCTTTGAGATATCCTCATCGTCATCTTCCACTATTCCGCTGTCGTATTCGTCAAGAGAATCCGCCTCTCCGATGATCTCATCCAGTATCTCTTCGCCGGATTTGCTATCAGCGGCGGTATCACCGGACTCTTCAGAGACAGTCTCCTCTGCTATATCGTCAATAACCTCAATGTCCTCTGTTTCGTCGGGAGTTGTATCTATATTTTTCGCTTCGTTTTCGAGCTCGTTTTGCTTGTTCTTTTCGATGTTTTCCAAGGTTTTGTTCCTTTCTCAAGCCATAAATATTATTATTCAGTTTATTATATCATAAACACAAAAAAATAGCAATATAATATGTAGATTTTTGCTCGCGTCCATTGAAATGAAGACAAAAAAACGGCGCAAGCCTAAGCCCACGCCGCAATCATTATTATCAGTCAAGAAGCTCTGCAGCCTTCTTCTTCCCGATGTACACACCTCTCATACAATAGCGGGAAACAAATGGATCCTCGCTGGTAGCGATCTGCACATCAAGGAATTTCTTGTACTGCTCATCGTTCATTTTTTCTACTTCATCTACCATGTTATACAGCATTCCGTAAGTAGATGCAACTGTAATGATCTCGAGCCCGTACTCACGGGAAAGATCTGTCATTTCCTCAAGAGTCATGCCGTAGAACATATCACAGCTGTGGTTTTTCTCAACCGTAGCCAGCTTGCGGTATGCCTTGATCTTATTGGATGCATCATATGTACGCATTGCATTGAAATACTGTCCTAGAGTCATGGCCATGGGAGTCATATAGGAGAACACGAAATATCCCTCCGGACTAAGCACTCTAAGCGCCTCCTGAACAAACGCTTCACGGTCTGCTCTTGTTCTCATGTGATACATAATGCCGAGAGAGATCAGCACGTCAAAGCTGCCATCGGCAAATTGTGAGAGATTTTTCGGGCTCGAACAGTACAATCCCTTCAGTTTCTCCGATCTCGGGTCCTCACGCAGCTTCTCAACGTGGTCTGCGATCCAGTCACCTGCCGTGACTTCATATCCACGGTCTGCAAATCTGAAAGCAAATGTACCAAGCCCTGCGCTTGTATCGATCACTCTTCCTTTTTCAGGAAGATACTTATCAAACAGATGCTCAATTATCTGTGTTTCGGCAATAGTGAGTCTATCTGTGGAATCCTCTTCGTGGAAGAAACCATAGTATTCAAACATATCCATACAACTTCACTCCGTCAAAATACTAAATAACGATAAAATATTCGAATTCCTGTCGGCATAGATCGCCTACATAAACAATATTTTTCTAAAATAATCATACCATATAATTCGTTCGGTGTCAAGGATGATTTTGTCATATACGATCGACAGTAATTCCTCGCACACATGAATAAAGCCGAGACTGTTGCCCCGGCCTTGTTTTTTATTCTGTCCACTCAAAATCAGATGACAAAATGCGCACACACTCTTTTGTAACCATAAGCATTCCGCCTCCGCATGAAGCGCGTCTGATGTCCTTGCCGTCATCTCCCAAATACACGCGGCACTCTCCTTTTGCAAGAGCTGTCACAAACGGAATATGACCTGCGAGAATTGCAAGCTCTCCGCCAATTCCGCGGACAGACACCTGCACAGCCTCACCGTCGTATCTGAGACCGTCGGGAGCCGCAATTTCCAACTTAAAGCTTTTCATTTATGCCAAATTCTCCGACTTTGATTTTTCAAATGCTTCTTCTATCTTACCTATGAACAGGAATGCACTCTCGGGAAGCTCGTCGCATCTGCCGTCAATGATCTCACGGAATCCGCGAATGGTATCCTTAAGAGGTACGTACTGTCCCTGAAGTCCGGTAAACTGCTCGGCAACGTGGAAGGACTGCGACATGAAACGCTGTACCTTTCTTGCGCGGGATACAGTTTTCTTGTCTTCCTCGGAAAGTTCGTCCATACCCATAATTGCGATAATATCCTGAAGCTCCTTGTATCTCTGAAGGATTCTCTGAACCTCACGGGCAACACGGTAATGCTCTTCTCCCACGATCTCGGGTGTGAGGATACGGGAGGAGGATTCAAGGGGGTCAACCGCGGGATAGATACCCTGGGATGCGATAGAACGGCTCAGAGCTGTTGTGGAGTCGAGATGGGCAAATGTTGTCGCAGGAGCGGGGTCGGTATAGTCGTCCGCAGGAACGTAAACTGCCTGAATTGAAGTGATCGAGCCTCTCTTGGTAGAAGTGATTCTCTCCTGAAGCTCGCCCATTTCTGTAGCAAGTGTGGGCTGATAACCTACGGCAGAGGGCATACGTCCGAGAAGCGCTGACACTTCCGAGCCCGCCTGTGTGAAACGGAAGATATTGTCGATGAAGAGAAGCACGTCCTGTCCCTCTCTGTCGCGGAAATACTCAGCCATTGTAAGACCGGTAAGTCCGACTCTCATTCTTGCTCCCGGGGGCTCGTTCATCTGACCGTATACGAGTGCAGTTTTTGCAAGAACTCCGGATTCTTTCATTTCGTTGTAAAGGTCGTTTCCTTCGCGTGATCTTTCACCAACGCCTGTAAATACGGAGTAGCCGCCGTGCTCTGTTGCTACGTTGCGGATAAGCTCCTGAATA
>JAGBGV010000062.1 GCA_017935805.1 Clostridia bacterium
AGGCAATTAATGTAATAATGGGTGCAAACGTAGGTACTACCGTTACAGCATGGATCCTGTCACTTGGCGGAGTCAGCGGAGACAGCATTGTACTTAAGTTGCTTAAGCCTATGTCGTTTACTCCCGTGCTTGCACTGATCGGTGTAGTATTCTATATGTTCTGCAAATCCACAAAAAAGAAGGACACCGGTACTATTCTTCTTGGATTTGCAACACTGATGTTCGGTATGGACATTATGACGGGCGCTGTATCCGGACTTAAGGATATTCCCGCATTCCAGGAGCTGTTTGTTATGTTCCGGAATCCTATCCTTGGCGTGCTTGCAGGTGCATTGCTTACCGCGTTGCTTCAGTCAAGTTCTGCGTCCGTTGGTATTCTTCAGGCACTTGCAATGACAGGTGCAGTATCTTACGGTGCGGCAATTCCGATCATCATGGGTCAGAACATCGGAACTTGTGTCACAGCGATCATCTCATCTGTCGGTACAAACAAGAACGCAAAGAGAGCATCCCTTGTGCATCTTTCATTTAACGTAATTGGCACAGCTGTTTGGCTTGCAGTATTCTGGACAGTGGACATGATATTCTCCCCTGCGCTTTTCGGTCAGTCAGCCACAATGGCGGGCATCGCTACAGCTCATTCAATATTCAATGTTGCCTGCACATTGCTTCTTCTCCCCATGTCAGGACTTCTTGAGAAGTTGGCATATAAGCTTGTTCCCGATGCAAAGACACCCGAAAAGCATGTTGAACTTGATGAACGTCTCCTCGTTACTCCCTCCGTTGCGCTTGAACGCTGCAATATTATAGCTCACGATATGGTAAAGGTTGCAATTGGTGCCATGAAGGACAGCCTTCTGTGCCTCAAGCAGTATTCTCCTGAGCTTGCTGAATCTATACGAGAGGCAGAGGACAAGACAGACCATTTTGAGGATATTATTGGAACATATCTTGTTAAGCTCAGCACACACCAGATTAGCGAGCGCGACAGTACTGAGTCCACAAAGATACTCAAGATCATCGGTGACTTTGAGCGAATCTCTGACCATGCAGTAAACATTGTTGAATCAGCCGAAGAGATGAGAGAGAAGAATCTCGCGTGGTCCTCCTCTGCATCACATGAGATAGATGTGCTTTGCCTGGCAGTTCGCGAGATACTTGATTTGACACTTGACGCATTTGTTAATGAGAACATAGAGGTCGCATCCTCTGTTGAACCGCTTGAGCAGGTTATTGATAAGCTGAAAGATTTGCTTCGTACAAGTCATATTATCCGCCTCCAGAAGGGTGAATGCAGCATTGAGACAGGCTTTGTTTGGAATGATATCATCACCGGTCTTGAGAGAACAAGTGACCACTGCTCTAATATTGCAGGCGGTGTAATTGATGCATCCGAGAACAATCTCAATCTTCACGAGTCTCTGCGTATTATGAAATCCGACAGTGAATTCTATAAAGAAAAATACAAGGAATACGCGGAAAAGTATGCACTGCAGAGCATGAATGCTTAAGACAAAAATAAACGGTAGATAAGCTCTACCGTTTTTCTTTTTTTATTCAAAGTCAACTTTGATGGGAGTTCCTGTTTCCATGGATCTGTTGCAGGCAATGGCAAAGGCGAGAGACCTTACTCCGTCACGGTAATCCGAGCGGATATTGCTGCTGTCACCGCTGATAACAGCTTCAATAAATGATTTATCGCACAAGAAACTGCTGTCAACTGAGGACTCAATAAACTCCGCAGTGTGCTCGTCAAGATAACGAAGGATTCCCGAGCCTTTAAGCGCGGCTTCTTTTTCCTTGCGCATTTCAGTCTTGTCTCCGAATACAGTTAGCTTTTCGTCAAGCTTATATTCCGCCCTGCAATCTCTTGAAGAAAAGACGATTTTTGAATCGAAACAGTCATCGCCGGTTGAGTAGCAGCCGGATGTGAATGTACCAAGTGCACCGTTTTTGAATTTTACAACGGTAACAGAGCAATCATCGGTATTGTAGTCGGTTACACCCTTGACAAATCCTCTCGTATTATAAGAGAATACCTCGTCTGGCTCGCCTATAAGGTATCTGATTATGTCCAGCTGATGTATGCTCTGCTCAACAAGCTGACCGCCTGACAGTTCTTTATCTCTCCACCAGAATGCGCTTGGAACAGGTCCAATTCTTGAGCCATTGATCTGAATGATCTCATGATTTTTGCAGAAGTCTGCTCCATGCTCCATAAGATTTGAATATCTGCACTGGAAGCCCACGGACGTAATTAGATCTTTAGCTTCGGCGGCATCTCGAATACGTTTCGCTGTATCAAGATCAATGGCTACAGGCTTTTCAACAAAGAAATGAATACCTCTTGCGATGACTGCTGCCTCTATCTCACCGTGGCAGTAGGGTGGCACGCAAATGAACACCATGTCAGGCTGAGTTTCGTTGAGCATTTTTATATAGTCTGTAAATGCTTTGCCGGTTTTGGCTTTGCGAACACATTCTAGAGCGCGTTCTTCATCATAGTCACAAAAGCCGACTACCTCAACAATATCATTAAGCTTCAGGATGTTGTCAAGATGACGCTTGCCGATTCCGCTGCAGCCAATTAGACAGAGCTTTTTCATTTTATTCCTCCGTTTATTACAAAAAGCAGACAAATTCTGCTGAAATTTACTTATTAAACTTGAATTTTTCAAGATACAGTATATACTATTATTTGTAGAGTGTCAAGAATAACAAAAGCAAAATTGGCATTTGGATTTTACATAATAGTGAGGACATATGAAATTTCTGCATACATCTGATCTGCATCTTGGTCTGCGACTTTGTGAGAAGCCGATGAATGAGGATATCTCTCATCTTCTTAACGAAATAGTTATTATTGCAGAGGCAGAAAAATGCGATGCTGTTATAGTTGCAGGGGATATTTACGACAGAAGCAACCCCGGTGCGGATTCTGTTGTAATATTTGACCGGTTTGTCACAGAGCTTGCGGAGCGAAATATCACTGTAATGGCAGTGTCCGGAAACCATGATTCTCCCGAGCGCGTAGCATATATGTCAGATATTCTGGGACGGATGGGTGTCCACTTTTCGCCGGTTTACTGCGGTGATATCACACCTGTGACGCTGAAGGATCAGTATGGAGAGGTCTGCTTCTGGCTTATCCCATTTTTGCGTCCTTCTACTGTTCGCGCAATCCACGGGGATTTTGACGGCGAGAACTACACTGATGCTGTGAAATACGTAATAGATCAGCTGAGCATTGACAAAACCAAGCGAAATGTACTTGTAACCCATCAGTTTGTGGTGGGCTCAAATGCTGATGACAAGGAAAACGTGGGAGGCATAATGGCTGTGGATTCATCAGTGTTCGATGGCTTCTGCTATACTGCGCTTGGACACTTACATTCCGCCCATTATGCCGGAAGCAAGCTTGTCAGATACAGCGGCTCACCTCTGAAGTGCTCTTTTTCCGAGGTGGATGACAAAAAGACGGTTGACATTGTCGAAATTGATGCATTTGGAGAACTTCAACTCAAGCAAATCGGGCTGCATCCTATCCATGATATGCGAGAACTTCGAGGATCATATGACGAGGTAATGTCACTCAAATACCGTGAAACGGGAAAAACAGATGACTATCTTCGAATAGTGCTCACCGATGAAGAAGACATACAAGACGTAGTTGCAAAGCTTCGGACAGTATACCCTAATCTTCTGCGTCTAACCTATGATAACACGAGAACACGCGATTACCGTTCTGTGGATTCTGTTTCGGTTGAAGAAATGGACGTGCTTCGTGCTGAGGACATTTTCGCTGAACTGTACGAGTTACAAAACAATGTGGCACCGGACGAGAAAATAATGGAGATCGTCAAGACAATTATTGATGATATCCGTGGAGAGGAGGGTATATGAGACCGCTACATCTGACAATGCAGGCGTTTGGCCCATATGCCGAGGAAACGGTGCTTGATCTTGCGCCGCTTACTCGCGGAGGACTTTATCTCATCTGCGGTGACACAGGATCCGGAAAGACTATGATCTTCGACGCCATAACATATGCCCTGTACGGTGAACCAAGCGGAAACGCAAGAGAAGCATCAATGCTGCGCAGCAAATATGCAAAGCATGAGGACATGACATATGTAAAACTAATATTCGAGAATAACGGACACGAGTATACCGTTTATCGTGAATGGGGCAAAGAGCGAATAAAAAAAGGTGAGGTAACCTATGAACGGTCAACTGAAGCCTGGCTGGAGTATCCTGACGGACGCCGTGTGAATAAGCACAAGGACGTTACAGCCGCGGTAAGTGAGATAGTGGGACTTGACAGAGAGCGTTTCCGTCGCACTGTGATGATTGCCCAGGGAGAGTTCCGCGAACTACTGCTTACCAAGACCGACAAGCGTATGGAGATACTCCGAATCATATTCAAAACAGAGCTGTTTGCTGACTTTTCGGAGAGGGCAAAGCTGGAATATAAAGCGGAAAGCAATAATGCCGAGCTGCTTCGTCAAAATGCTGCAAGCTACGCATCAATGATGACTGTGTTCGATGGTGAACTGCGGGAACTTCTTGAGAAAGTACCGCATGTAACTGTTGCGGAGCTGAAAAAAGCGGTTACTGAGCTTATCATTTCCGAGAGGCAAGAGGCTGATCTTGTCAAGGCAGAGCTTGATGCTGTTACATCCAAGGCAAAAGAATACAGCGAGTTGTTTGCCCGCGCCAAGTCTGACCGAAAAACTGAAGAACAGCAAGCAGAAGCAGTATTAAAGCTTGAATCTGCAAACCAAAAGCTGAGGGACGCGGATATTCATGCTGCGGAAAGCGAAAAATACTCAGAGTATATTGATGCGTGCAAAGAAAAGATTGCTTCATATAGAGCTGTGGCCAATGATTACGATGAACTGGAAAGATTGATCATCGAGTTGCGTGAGACGGTTGCAGAGCACGATAAATCATCTGAAGAACTGGAAAAAATCAACGGACGACTTGAAGCCGTAGCTGCTGAATCGGAGAATCTTGCGGCAAGCATTGAAGCACTCAATAAGAAGCTGGCGGACATTACCGCAGGTGAATCAGAGCTGGCACATATTACTGACATGTATCATGTTAACGAAGCGCGTATACTATGTATCGGAAAATTCAAGGAATGTGGTTTTATCCTTACGGATGCTGAAGACAACTATAAAAGCACAGCAGCTGAAATGATCAGATCAAAAGAACTGTATGCAGAGAAAACGCGGGCATACTTTGATTCGATCGCAGGTGTTCTGTCAGCCGGTCTGCAAGAAGGGGAACCGTGCCCTGTGTGCGGATCGACATCTCATCCCGGTCCGGCTGTATGCGGTGATGATGCTATTACCAAGGATGAGCTTGACGAGCTTGCTGCGGACAGTGAACGAGCGGCTTCAGCTGCTGAAGAAACGGCGATACGTGTGCAGGTGCTTCGGACTGAACGCGACAGACTTGCCGATCAGATAAAAGAGTTTTCTGCTGAAGGAAAGAGTATAGAGGAAACAGAGGTAGCTCTCTCTGAAGAACAGGCTGAACTCAAGGAACGGATACATGACCTGAATTCCTTGGTTCAAGAAAAGCAGTCTATTGAAGAGAGGCTCAAGGCTGCAGTCGAAAAGCTTGATAGGATAGGGGCTCTCATGGTCAGCGACAGGGCAAGACAAAGTGATCTTACAGTCACGCTTTCGTCACTCAGTGCAACAATTCACGAAAAGGAATCAAGACGTGACGCGGTTTTGGGAAAGCTTCCGTTTGAATCAAAAGCTGAGCTTGAGGGAGAAATACAGCGGCTGAAAACAGAATCGGACAAGCTGGAAAATGAACTTGAGCAGATCAAACAGGAGAAAAAAACAGCGGAAATCGAGCGGGAAGCGGCAAAATCAGCCCTTGAAACCTTGACGGAACAGCTAAAAGACAGTATTGCCGACAGATATGACGAGCTGGAAGCTTTGACTGCAGAGTATGACAGAGAAACAGAGCGTTGCCGCTTCAAATTGGTCGAGGCAGAATCAGAGGCAGAGAAAAATCGCAGTGCGTCTGCTATGCTTCTACGTGCGATGATACAGCTCCAAAAGTCCGAGACACGCCTTTCCATGCTTGCGTCGATATCCGATACAGCAAACGGAAACGTCAAGGGCAAGGACAAAATCATGCTTGAGACATTCTGGCAGATACGTCTGTTTGAGAGGATCATCAGACGTGCGAACCTGCGGCTTATGCAGATGACTGATGGCAGATATGAGCTTCGCCGTAGAAAAACCTCTGCTGACCAAAGAGGGAAGAGCGGACTTGAGCTTGATATTGTTGACCATTGGAACGGCAGCATCAGAAATGTGTGTACCCTGTCCGGTGGTGAGTCATTTACCGCATCATTGGCATTGGCTCTGGCTCTGTCAGACGAAACCGAGGCTGAATCCGGCGGCGTGAAAATTGATGCTATGTTCATTGACGAGGGATTTGGTTCACTTGACGAGACCTCGCTTGAAACAGCACTTACAGTTCTTGAAGCTCAATCGGGCGGCAGATCTGTTGGCATTATTTCTCATGTCGGAGCTCTGCGCGAAAAGATCGAGCGAAAGATCGTTGTTACTAAGCATGGCGGCGAGAGCAGGGTTGAGATAAAATAACGGATGCGTGTGAACGTTCAGACAAATTATCCGAAATCTTGACTTTATCTTCGCTATATGTTAAAATTATACATAATGTAAAAATACACTGAAAAGAAGGTTTTATTCTGGAAAACACAAATAAAAGGGGCTCGTTCCTTCAGGGAGCGTTCATCCTGACAATATCAACCGCATTCGTTAAGATCGCGGGACTTCTCTTTACCATACCCATCGCTAATATGGAAAGCGTGGATATGAGTAATTTCTACTCGGCATATGACATATATAATATGTTTGCGGTGCTTGCGTCAGCCGGACTTCCCGTGGCTGTATCAAGAATGGTAAGCGAAACTCTCGTTTACAACAATACAGACGAAGCCGAGCGTATTTACAAAGTATCGGTACGAATATTTACGATAATCGGTGCTGTTATCGCGGCGATCATGTTCTTTGGTGCAGAGCTGCTTGCGGACTTGATCCGAAATCCCGGTGCGGCGATGCCTATCCGCGTGCTCTCTGTTACTGCGTTCTGCTCATTTGTAATGTCATCCCTTCGCGGATACTTCCAAGGCCACTCCAATATGCGCCACACAGCGTTCTCGCAGGTTATCGAGGCGTTCTCGAAATTGGTGTTCGGATGTGCTCTTGCGTATGTTATCGGTAAGGCAGAGTTCACATTCATGGACGGCTCAACGGGCGCTATTGCCGGTGTATCCATAGGCGCGGTGCTGTCGGTTGTTTACTTGACGATCAATAAAAAGCGTGCAATGCGCGGAGTTGTTCCGTCAAATACCCCGGTTCGTGCGGATAAGGCTATTATAAAAGAGCTGTTCCGTATCGCGATTCCCGTGTCTCTCGGCGCATCCGTTATGTCGCTGGTTAACCTTATTGACACAGCGGTTATTTTGGGCATTCTTCAGGACAGCCTCGGCTACACAGAAGAGCTTGCGAAGGAACTTTATGCCGCGTTCGGCCATGCTAAGAAGATATTCAATTTCCCATCCGCATTTATCGTGCCGTTCTCGGTTAGCATTCTTCCTGCCTTGACAGCTGCGTTTACAGCAAAAGATAAAGATGGCGTAGCAAAGAATATGATGACCTGCTTTAAGTACGCTTTGATGCTTGCACTTCCTGCAGGTGTGGGTATCTCTGTTCTTGCGGGACCCATTATGAACATCCTGTACTTCAACGTGCCGTCACAGGCAGATGCAGGTACACCTATCCTTGCAGTTTTCGGTATCGCTGTAATTCTCTACGCAGTAGTGTCTATAAGCGGTGCGATACTGCAGTCGTTCGGACAGGTGAATAAACCCCTTATCAGCCTTTGCGTTGGCGCGGTAGTTAAATGCGTGCTCAACTTTGTCCTTGTTGGCGTTGAAAAGATCAACATCCTTGGTGCACCTATTGCAACCTGCGCTTGCTATGTTGTGATGATTGGAATGAATGTGTTCTTCCTCCGTAAATATCTCGGCGGTTGCGGCGCGATTATTGTGAACACTCTCAAAACAGCAGTTGCGGCAGCACTTATGGGTGTGGCGGCATATTTCGTAAACATTCCTCTCGGATCTGCTCTCGGCATGAAGATAGGCGGACTCGCATCTATCTGTGTTGGTGTAGTGGTCTACGCGGTACTTATCATTGTGCTGAAGATAGTCACCCTCACAGAGATCAAATCCATGCTCAAGAGAGGGAAGTAAAATGGCATTTAACAAGCTTGTTCGGGACAAAATTCCGGAAATTATCAAAGAAAGTGGCGCAATTCCTGTTATTCGGATCATGGACGACGGGGAATACGTCTCCTCTCTCGAGAAAAAACTGGATGAAGAAGTTGCCGAATACCATGAAAGCCGTGAGATTGAAGAGCTTGCAGACGTGCTTGAGGTTGTGTATGCTTTGTGTGAAGCTCAAGGGAAATCTGTTGACGAGCTCATGGCAGTCTATAAGAAGAAGCACGATGAGCGAGGCGGCTTCAAGAATAAAATTTTTCTCATTGATAAGAAATAATTTACTTTGAAAGGACACAATATTATGAAAAACAGAAACGAGATCCCCGCAAAGTATAAGTGGGACTTTACTCACCTGTTTGCAGACCGCGACGCGTGGGAGAAGGAATATGCTGAATGTGAGGCTATGCTTCCCACACTTGCAGCTCTGAAGGGTACACTTGGAAAGTCCGCTGAGTCTCTTTACAACGCATATGAGACGATCAACGCGCTTGAGGAGAGATTCTCCAAGGTTGCGGTTTACGCTCATTACGCAAAGGTTATTGACGGCGGAGACCCTGCAGGCCTTGAGATGACCGACAAGATCCACATGCTGGGTGTAAAGTTCGGCACTATTATGGCGTTTGCTGAGCCGGAGCTTATGGCTATACCTGAAGAGACGCTCAACGAGTTCATGAACTACGAGCCTCTCAAAACAAAGTACGGTCACATCATTGAGGACTCCACAAGACTTCGTAATCATATCCTCGACGAAAAGAGCGAAGGAATGCTTGCACAGTTTGGCAAGATCACAGGCACTATGTCTGACGTGTTCAATATGTTCACCAACGTTGAAATGGAGCTTCCTAAGGTTATCGACGAAGAAGGAAACGAGGCTGAGCTTACAGCGGGCAACTTCGGCGTTTACCGTGAGTCCACAAAGAAGGAAGTTCGCGACACCGCTTTCAAGGCAATGTTCGGTACATACGGCAAGTACAAGAATACATTTGCAACTATATACGGCGGCAATGTAAAGAAGGATAATCTCCTTGCATCTCTCCGCGGTTATTCATCTGCACGCGAAGCAAAGTTGGCAGGTTCCAATGTTCCCGAGACAGTATATGACGCGCTTATCGAGGCGATCCACGAGGCTATCCCCACAATGAGCAAGTACCTCAAGCTTCGCAAGAAGGTTATGGGCGTAGATAAGATCGACGTTTACGACCTGTACACACCAATGGTAGCGGATGTTGAGTATCCCATGCCTTATGAGACTGCTTGCGAGCTGGTTTACAACGCTGTTGCTCCTCTCGGAGAAGAGTATCAGAAGGTCATCCGCCGTGCTTATGAAGAAAACTGGATCGACGTTTATGAAACTCCCGGTAAGGAATCCGGTGCATTCTCATCCGGCGTTTACGGCGTTCATCCCTTTGTTAAACTGAACTACACAGATACACTTGATGACGCGTTCACCCTTGCACACGAGCTCGGTCACGCAATGCACTCTTACCTCTCCTCTGAGAAGCAGGATTACGCTAACCACAGCTATCATCTTCTCGTTGCAGAGGTTGCGTCCACATGTAACGAAGTGCTCCTCACAAAGTACCTCCTCTCTATCGAGAAAGATCCCGCGCGCAGAGCATACATCCTTAATCACTTCCTTGAGGGCTTCAGAACAACTGTGTTCCGTCAGACTCTGTTTGCTGAATTTGAGCACAAGGCTCACGAGATGGAAGCTCAGGGCAAGCCTCTCACAGCCGGCTCACTTTCAAACGTATACGCAGAGCTTGAAAAGATGTACTACTGCGAGGCTGAATTCCGCGATGAGATCCAGTATGAGTGGTCATACATCCCCCACTTCTACCGCGCTTACTATGTTTACCAGTATGCAACAGGCTTCTCTTCCGCTGTTGCAATCGCCACCAACATTCTTGAAACAGGTGATCCCTCAAATTATCTTGAGTTCCTGTCATCCGGCGGTTCCGACTATCCGATCAACGAGCTGAAGATTGCAGGTGTCGATCTCACCTCTCCCGACGTTGTAAAGAATGCAATGAGAGTGTTTGACGAGACGATCGACGAACTTGCGGAAATTATCGGTTAATTAAATACAGTATCATAAGAATCACCCCACAGATTTATTCCGTGGGGTTTTCTATACAAAAAATCCGCTATGAGATAAGTCATAGCGGATAATTTTATGAGTTTGATTATTTAGCGTAACTTTATTCTTGAAAAGACTTGCAATTGATATGGATCTATGATATAATTCAAGTGAAATGGAGGCATAGCTCAGCTGGTTAGAGTA
>JAGBGV010000063.1 GCA_017935805.1 Clostridia bacterium
CGCTGAACGGAGATACCGTCGTTGGAAGTATCAGGTGGCGCAACAGGTACGACCCGTCGGGTAAGCGGGAATTTGAGGCTGATGCGGCATTTATGGCAGAGCTTCAGAGAATCGTCTCGAAATACGATCTCGCAAGGCTTAACGGATGCACCCATCGCGTCTCAGGACTGCCGGATATGTACGGTATGAAGCTTGATATTTGCTATGCTTCCGGCGAATCGATCTACACATACGATAACCAGAGCAACCGTTTGCCCATTGAGGTAATGTGCGAGCTTGAAGCTCTGTTTATGAAACAAAGTAAAAAATAAAAAATAATAATTCAGGAGGAAAAACTATGTCGATCTTTGATAAGCTGAAGAAAAATGTAAACGATGCAGTAAAAAACGCAGCAAATGGTGCGGTGAATGCAATGGCAACGACCCAGGAAACATTCACGTTTGCAGCCCTTCCCGAGAGTCTTGACGAGCTGAAGTCCTTACCGGAGGCTTCTCTTGACAATCCTTTTAAGACAGCTGCACTGGCAGTATGCGCACTTTGTGCATATGCGGCTGACCGTGGAGTTGGTACAGAGATGCTCAACTATATCAAGGGACCCCGTCCGCTGAGCAATTATGAGATCTCATTTTTGAACGATCGCTTCAGTGACGGTCACCATGTTCCCTTCTCATATTTCAAGGGCGCAACGCCCGAAAACGACTATACTCCCGATACACCTTACGTTATTACCGTAAAGTCAGGGCCTTACTCCGATGCTAACGAGGGCTACAAGAAGCTGTATATTACAAGCGGCGGCGCTGACAATCCCCGTGAGATCGTACTTCGTAAGGCAGGCGACGGAAAATGGTACCTGTGGGATCAGTTCCTCATGGTAAGCATCCGCAAGGCGAAGAGTGACGATCCGTGGGCGTGATGAAGCGAATATTTGATAGGATCTTCCGTGGGGTGGGTAAGCATCGCCCCACAGAGAAGGTCACATCAATCGAGAAATTTTGGCTTCGAATAAGCGGTATGCGGTTCGAGGTCGTGTATGAAATGCTCGAGACGGGTGATAATGTTGAGATCACACTCTACAGGATCGCCTATGTAAACAGAAAAGACAGTAAAATTGCAGAAAAAAGTGCGGTATGCGAAGTCGAAGAGATACTTGAGCTTCTCAACTCGTGCAATGTGATGAGCTGGAACGGCTTTCACGGAGACCACCCAAGACACGTGTGCGACGGAGAGATGTTCAGTCTCGTCGCGGATGTGAATCGGGGTCTGCAGATCAAGGCGGAGGGATCAGAGAATTTCCCGCGGGGCTACAAGGAGCTTATCGCACGACTAAATCAAATACTGAACGAACGAAACAATATCAATAACAAATAGGAGGATCATTATGGGACTTATTAAAGCAATTACAGGAGCTGCCGGTGGCGTACTTGCCGATCAGTGGAAGGAATTTTTCTACTGCGAATCAATTCCGAACGACATTCTGATGGTGAAGGGTCAGAAGAGAGTCAGCGGCCGTTCATCCAATACCAAGGGAAGCGACAATCTTATTTCGAACGGTTCTGGCATTGCTGTAGCAGACGGCCAGGCAATGGTCATCGTAGAACAGGGCAAGGTCGTAGAATTCTGTGCAGAGCATGGTGAATTTACCTGGGACGCCTCCACTGAACCCTCTATCTTTGCCGGAAGCTTTGGTCAGAGCATTCTTGATACCTTTAAGACGATCGGCAAACGTTTTACATACGGCGGTGACACCGGTAAGGATCAGAGAGTTTACTATTTCAACACAAAGGAAATTCTCGACAACAAGTTCGGTACGAAGAATCCCATCGCCTTCCGTGTTGTGGACTCTCGCATCAATTTTGACGTTGACGTTGATCTCCGTGTAAACGGTATCTACACCTTCCGTCTTACCGACCCGCTTATGTTCTATACCAACATTGGCGGTAATGTAACCGAATCCTACAACAAGGACGAACTGAAGGAAACCATGAAGACCGAGTTCCTCTCCGCTCTCGGTGTTTCCATCGCAAAGCTCTCCACACTTGAGATCCGTCCGAACCAGATTCCCGCGCATACGGAAGAGCTGGAAGTATACCTCAACCAGGAACTTTCCGCAGAATGGGGCGCACGCGGTATCGGTGACGTAAAGGTGGCAGTCAATCCGCCCACACTCTCCGACGAAGACGCACAGATGCTCAAGGATGCACAGAAGACCGCTATGTACCG
The DNA here is from genome assembly GCA_017935805.1 of Clostridia bacterium. The sequence goes on from JAGBGV010000063.1 coordinate 2,221, forward strand.
CGATCCTACTATGGCAGGTGCAACGCTGGTCGGCGCACAGGCAGAGGCGATGAAGACCGCGGCAGGAAACTCCGCAGGCGCTATGACCGGCTTCATGGGCATGGGTATGGCAATGAATGCAGGCGGCGGTATGAATGCGCAGAATCTGTTCGCCATGGGACAGCAGCAACAGCAGCAGGCTCAACAGCAGGCAGCACCAGCACCTGCGGCAGACGGTTGGAAGTGCTCCTGCGGTGCAACAGCAACGGGCAAATTCTGTCCGGAATGTGGCGCGAAGAAGCCTGAACCCAAGCCTGCAAATGGCTGGACCTGCAAGTGCGGAGCAACGGCTACAGGCAAATTCTGCCCCGAGTGCGGAGATC
>JAGBGV010000064.1 GCA_017935805.1 Clostridia bacterium
ACAAGTGAATTCAAATTATACTAATAATAAAGTCAAATAGGAGTCAAAACATGAAAGTTGCAATTATCGGATCAAGAGGAATAAACATAGATAACCTCGTAGACTACCTTCCCGAGGGTACAGATGAGATCGTCTCCGGCGGTGCAAAAGGGGTTGACACCTGCGCCCGTGAATATGCAAACAACCACGGAATCAAGCTCACTGAATTTTTACCCCAATACAAGCTATACGGACGCGGCGCACACCTGAAGCGGAATCATAAGATAATCGAATACGCTGATACTGTGCTGGCTTTCTGGGACGGCGAGTCAAAAGGAACGGCCTTCGTTATCGAAAACTGCAAGAAGCTTTCAAAAGAGGTGCGTGTTATCATTATCCGCTAATATTCACATTATATATTGCAAATTCCGTCAAAATTTCTTCCATATTATTTACTTTGCCGCCGATTCATGGTATAATGAAAAGAGAACATTTAACCGGAGGACGCGATGAACATACCAAAGATACTCGTTGGAGACAGGCTGGAGCTTAAAAAGAAGCATCCGTGCGGCACTTCTCTCTTTGAAGTACTGCGCATCGGCAGCGATATCCGCATCGTTTGCACAGGTTGCGGACGTGATATGGTACTGCCGAGAGAAAAGCTCGAAAAAGCAATAAAAAAGATCCATCGCGCGGAGGAAGAAAATGGCAACTAAAAAAATGACTGCTTTACCGCTTGAAAATAAACAAAAATTCCGTCTCTCAAGCGCATCTATCACCCTGCTCTGCTGCTTTGCTGTGCCTTTTCTTGCAATGATTTTGCTGTACTGCTGTATCAAGGTGTGGCCCGCAGGTGAACATTCCGTGTTTGTACTCGACCTCAATGCACAGTACGTCTACTACTTCGAGGAGCTTCGGGAAATACTCACAGGCGGTGACTCCATAATATACTCCTTTAACCGAAATCTCGGCGGTGAGTTCCTCGGTATTTTTGCATATTATCTTTCAAGTCCTTTCTCCCTTTTGGTGGCGCTGTTCCCCAAAGCTATGATAACCGAGGCGATTTACCTTATTCTCGTGATGAAAACCGGCTTCTGCGGTCTGACCTTCGGATATTTTCTCAACAAGACTCGCAAGATGCACCCCACCCACACAGTTATGTTTGCATCAATGTACGCGCTCTCCGCATACGTTATCGTGATGCAGCACAACCTGATGTGGCTTGACAATATTATCGCATTCCCGCTGATACTGTATGCTATGGATCAGCTTATCATATACGGCAAGTACAAGATGTACATTATCGCTCTTGCTTACTGCCTTATGTCAAACTTCTATATCGGCTACATGACCTGTTTCTTTGTGATGATCTGGTTCTTTGTCCGATACTTCATGCTCACTCCCACAGAGCGCAATCCGAGAGACGTGGATTACCACTTTGCAAAGTCACTGATACGCATAGTTGCCGCATCAGTCATTGCTATAATGATCTCGGCAATAATCGTTCTCCCCGTTTACTACTCCCTCTCCTTCGGCAAGCTTGAATTTTCCGAGCCAGACTACACCCCGAAGCAGATATTTGACTTTATTGACATTCTCACAAAGACATTCTTCGGATCATACGACACAGTACGCCCCGAAGGTATGCCTTTCCTCTACTGCGGCACTCTTGCCCTTGTGATCGCTCCCTTGTATTTCTTCTCGAAGAAGATCCCCACCCGCCGCAAGATCGGTTTTCTTGTGATCATGCTGTTCCTTGCGGTCAGCTTTAACTTCAATATTCTCGACTACATCTGGCACGGATTCCAGCGTCCAAACTGGCTCAACGCAAGATTTGCATATATGTTTGTCGGGCTGATGCTCGTCATGGCGGCTGACGCATTCCGCAATCTTTCGGAGATAGGTGTGCGTCCTGTTATGACTTCAGCGGCACTGTGGTGCGGTATGCTGCTCGTGCTTGACAAATTCGGCTACGAAAACCTGCCCGACTTTGCCGCTGTATGGTGCGGAATACTGTTCCTTGCGATCACTGCGGCTGCTGTTCCTGCATTCATTCGCTCGGCAAATGACCGAAACCGCCGCAGGATCACATCAGCAACCTTGTGCTGTCTTGTTGTGGCAGAGCTTCTCGCCAACGGAGTCATCTCCCTCGGTAAGCTGGACGAGGATGTTGTGTTCTCTACCCGTGAATCCTACAGAAGCGTTATCGACAAGTATCTTGAAGCTGTGGACACATTTGATGAGGAGGACGACACCTTCTACCGTGCCGAAAAGCTGGTTCACCGCACCAAGAACGACGCAATGGCTCTTGATATAAACGGCATGACCAACTCCACCTCCACACTTAACGCACGCGTTATCAAGCTGCTGGCACAGTTCGGCTACGCTTCCCGCTCACACTGGTCGTATTACGCAGGCTCAACTGCCCCCACAGATGCGCTCTTCGGTGTGAAATATATTATGACAGACCCGTCCTCCTCAGTGGATATCCCCTCTTATGTGTATGATCTGTATGAGCTGCACTCTACTACCGAAGACGGAATTGAAACATACAAAAACCCGTTCGCCCTGTCAATCGCATTCTCCGGTAATGCAGGCGTGCTCGAATATGATTTGCCTCTCGTTGACCCGAATGCGCAAAAGGGCGGCATAATGGAAAGTGTTAAGGCACTGTTCAAGTCAATATTCAAGTCTCCCGATGCCGAGGAAGAAGAGGAAGACACCACACCAAAGCCGGTTGAGGAATATGTTAATCCCTTCACTTACATGAACGAGCTTTACTCTGTTCTTCTCGGACGTGAGGTGAATATCTGGACTCAGGCAACACTTGAAAGCACCAAGGACACCGGCTGTAAGCGCGTTTCCACCACAGGTCACAAAGGATATAAGCCCGACGGCTCGGGCGGAACCTCCAAGGTAACTTACACACTCAACGTTGACTCCGAGATGCCTCTTTATGTGTACTTCCCGTCAAACTATCCACGCAAGGCAGCGTTCTACATCGACGGAGTTAAGGAAGGCTATTATTTCGACGGCAAGGACTTCTCAATCAAAGAGGTCGGCACTTTTGATGTCGGTGAAGTTGTTACAGTCGATCTTCAGCTGACAGGCGACTCTCTGTACATTCGCAATGATGCACACTTCTTTTGGTATTTTGATGAAGGTGCATTTATTGATGCTGTGACAGAGCTTCAGGACGGTTCAATGACCGCTTATTCCAAGGTGGATCACAAGATATATGGCACAGTAACCGTACCTGACGGCGACTCGGTAATGCTCACCACCATTCCTTACGACGCAGGCTGGGAGGTTAAGGTCGACGGCAAGGCAGTAACCACAGTTCCCGTGCTTGACGATACCCTGCTTGCCTTTGAGATCACTCCGGGTGAGCACAAGATCGAGATGGTTTACAAAGCTGACTGTCTCACAAACGGTCTGCTTCTCTCTATCGCAGGTATTTTACTCTTCGCCGCTTGCTGGGTAGCAGAATATCTGTACGACAGACGCCGCAAAAAGAACGGTACTTATGTTCGTGAAATCGCACTTCATCCCGATCGCGACTACGCGGATGACGAATATTTCTATGATTTCAGCACTTCCGCTGACGATCCCATGATCACGCTTGACAGAATGAATGACGTTCAGAATAACAAACCCGCGGAAGATAACAACAACTCAAAACAAGAGGATAAATAAAAAATGATCGAAACATTATACGGAAAGATATTTGAGCTTAATGCCACGTCCTGCACAGCAGTAATTGAGTGTGCAGGTGTCGGATACCATGTAACTGTTACCGCGAATACTCTGTCCCACCTTCCCTCTCCGAAATATGCACCGGACGGAACACAGCTTGATGGCACTCCTGTGAGAATTTTCACTCATATGGCAGTACGCGAGGACGCGGTAGAGCTGTTTGGCTTCCACAATCGCGAGGAACTGGAAATGTTCAAGCTGCTCATCAGCGTGTCAGGAATCGGTCCCAAGGCTGCTATGTCAGTTTTGTCATTGTTCACCCCACACGGACTTGCAAATGCAGTTGCGGCAGGAGATGTTAAGTCTATCTCCCGGGCTCCCGGAGTAGGAGCAAAGACAGCGGCAAGACTTGCGCTTGAGCTGAAGGATAAGATAGCAAAGGCATTCCCCACCCTCTCCGGCGGACATGCTGAAGAAGATATGATAAGCGTTGGTGCTTCTGTTCCTTCATCAAACAAGCTGACCGATGCACAAAGCGCACTCGCTGCCCTCGGATATTCCCGTTCGGAGATTGCCGCCGCAATGAAAAATGTTGATCTTAACGGTGAACTCGAAACAATTATCAAGCAAGCACTCTCGGCTCTTATGAAAAACTGATTGAGAGGTTAAAAAAATGGATCATAACGAATTTGACTTTGAAAGCAGAATAATGTCCTCAAGCTTTGTGGAAGAGGATCAGGAAAACGAAAACTCCCTCCGTCCACATTCTCTTGACGAGTATATCGGACAAGAGAAAGCAAAGGATAATCTGCAGATACTTATAAATGCGGCAAAGCTTCGCGGCGAATGCATTGACCATGTGCTTCTGTACGGTCCTCCCGGACTTGGTAAGACCACCCTCTCTGCAATTATCGCTGCCGAAATGGGAGTTAATCTCCGAATCACATCCGGCCCCGCAATCGAAAAGCGCGGCGACCTTGCGGCTTTGCTTACAAATCTCGGTGAGGGAGATGTACTGTTTATCGACGAGATACACCGTATGCCACGCACCATTGAGGAGATACTCTATCCTGCAATGGAGGACTATGCCCTTGATATAATCATCGGCAAAGGTCCTGCGGCACGAAGCGTTCATCTTCCCCTCGCTCACTTTACTCTCATAGGAGCAACCACTCGTGCGGGTCAGTTGTCCACTCCTCTCCGCGACCGTTTCGGCGTTCAAATGAGACTTGAGCTGTACACACCTGCAGAGCTGTCACTTATCGTAAAGCGGTCTGCATCTATTCTTGATGTACCGATAGACGAGGACGGTGCACTTGAGATCGCTTCCCGCTCCAGAGGTACTCCTCGAATCGCAAACCGACTGCTCAAGCGAGTTCGTGACTATGCGCAGGTAAAGGGCAACGGCAGGATCACCTTGAAGATCGCCCGCGAAGCTCTTAATATGCTTGAAATAGATGAGCTCGGACTTGACAATACTGACAGACGCGTGCTTGAGACGATAATTCGCTTCTATAACGGCGGTCCTGTCGGTCTTGAAGCGCTTGCGGCAACCATCGGTGAGGAGGCTGTAACTCTCGAGGACGTTTGTGAGCCGTATCTTTTGCAGATCGGATTTCTTGCAAGAACGATGCGCGGACGTATGGTAACAAAGCTCGGATATGAGCATCTCGGAATTCCATATGTTCAGAGAACAGATATGGCGACCGGCGGCAGTCAGGTGTCATTTATTGACGAAGAATAACAATCCAGGAGACTTTCGGGTCTCCTTTTTGTTTTGTCCTTTAACACATATGAGAAATAATTATTGCAACAGATACAAAAATTTGTCAAGATGTGTCCGATTATTATTTCTTAAAAGCAAGAACTGACCTCACGTCCTCTTGCGTGCTTTTCTGTTTCGTGATATAATGTAGGTGCATGAATTTTTCCACAAGGAGAAACATAATGAAAAAGATCATCGCGCTTATTCTTGTTCTTTGCATGACACTCGGCATGGTAGTTTCAGTATCAGCCATGAATCCTTTTGCAAAGAGACTTAACCTTGTTCGCCTCATCCGTATAATGTTCGCCCCAAATGATAATTGATACGGAATCGGTGAACTTGACGACAATGTACTTACAGTATTTGTTGCACCTAACGGCAAGAAAGATGCTGACGGAACAGTCAAAAATCCTTACGCGACCCTTGAAGCCGCAAGAGACGCTATTCGTGGTATAAACAAGACAGGTCTTGACGGCATCAACGTTGTGTTTGCCGCAGGTGAATACAAGATTGGTAAGACAATAGTGCTTACCGCAGAAGACAGCGGTACAAAGAACTGTCCCATCACATATATTGCTAACGGTAATG
>JAGBGV010000065.1 GCA_017935805.1 Clostridia bacterium
CAGGTAGGACTTGCCCTTCATTGTTGCAACAGCGATAGCGGCACGGCCGAAGCGGAGCAGCTTCTCACGAACGTCATCGGGAACCTCGTTTACCTGATCCAGATCCTGAACCTCGTGACCGTAAATACCGAATGCGGGCAGTCCCTTCTGTGCATGACCTGCAAGAACTGCGGCAAGATATACCGCACCGGGACGCTCGGTGCCGTTGAAGCCCCAAACACCCTTGATGGTGTTCGGATCCATATCCATGGTCTCAGAGCCGTAACACCAGCAGGAGGTTACGGACAGAGTGATGGAAACGCCTTCTTTTCTAAACTTATCTGCACAAGCGGCAGCCTCGTTTACACGGCCGATGCATGTGTCTGCAAGAACTACCTTTACGGGATCACCGTTGGAGTAGAAAAGGTTCTCCTCGAACAGCTTCTTTGCGGCGTTAGCCATAGCCCAAACGGTGGGCTCAAGGGATTCACGAAGCATCATAGGGCCACGGCGGCCGTCGATGCAGGGGCGAATACCGATAACGGGATAATCGCCTACGTATCTGTTTTTGCTCATATTTGTATATCCTTTCGGTGAAATTCAATATTGATATGTACATTTTAACATATTTTTGTGTAAAATACAATATGCGAGAGGAACCTTTTTTATAAAAAAGGTTCCTCTCGCGCTCTCCTCCAAAAAACTTTATACCAATTATTATGTTTAGTATGACTAAACTTTCAGAACTATCAATTTAGTTATACTGAAACTTATTGTTTACAAAGCTTTTATGGTACTACAGTACATCGTTTTTTAATCCTTCATCATAAAATTATAGTAAAGTGCAGATATTTCATTATAGTTAGGATATCGTTCAATAGACTTCATAACACCCGTACCGGTATCCCAATATTCCCAAGACCCATACTTATATACCGCAACTGTTCCCATATCACCGTACTTCTCCGCAAGAGCCTTCACGTCAATATCGTAATACTGTGAAAAATCATGTTTTTTACGTCTGGACTGATGATAGCTGTACTCCAGGTACAGCACAAGCTCTTCTTTGTCGATTTCATCGGAAATGAGGGACTCGTCAAGAATGAAATACCGAATGTCGCTCTCTTCCGCAATAACACCGCTTTCGATCTCCCAGATTGGAATATGAGACATGATACATTTTTCGGGAAGATTTTCCTCGAGTGTTTCTTCTATAGCCCAACTGCACTTCTCCTCGTATCTGAGAGTCTGTCTTTGTACAGACGAGTAATTTCCTATATTCAGAGTTGCAATGTAGTCTGAATCAAGGTATTTGGGCACTTCTCCACCGTTTGCCTCAATCGTATCATTGTAAAGTTCGTCAATGGCAGCATTCACCTTACTACCGATCTCTCTGTGGGCATCATCGTTATACTGTTCTCTGCTATCAGGAAATTCTGTTACCGTATCGGGGTCAGTATCAATTAGCTCTACAGTATCTCTGTACACTCCCACAAGCTTACCGTTCACGTAGTATAGCTCAGAGTAATAGGCGTCGGATATTTTCACAGGCTTTTCTCCGACTTTAGCATACCACACGCCATTGTACTCGGATTCAAGTTCAATCGGTACACCTTCGGGGGCAAGGTTAGCTCTCTGATACGCCACATAATACCCATCATCGGCATCAGTTATAGCAAACATCCCTCTGGAATCGGTAGGATAGAGATACCTCATATTTTTTGTGTTCATATCAAGTACTGTTGCCTGCCCTATGACATTCTCGCTTACAGTATTGGTAATTGCAAGCTCCGATCCTGTATAACTTATATCAGCGATATAATGATACG
>JAGBGV010000066.1 GCA_017935805.1 Clostridia bacterium
CAGCCTCAGGTTACTCTGTCTGTGGCTTGCTTTATCCCGAAACCTCACACTCCGTTCCAGTGGGAGAGACAGAACACCATTGAGGAGCTGACCGAGAAGCAGGATTTCCTCTCATCAAAAATTAAAGACCGTAAGGTGAGATACAACTACCACGACGCAAAGGTTTCACGCCTTGAGGCTATCTTTGCTCGCGGTGACAGACGACTTGCCGCCGCACTTGAAGAGGCTGCACGACGTGGAGTTCGCTTTGACGCATGGGAAGAGTGGTTTGATTACGAGAGATGGATGGACATTTTTGAGTCCGTTGGTATTGATCCCGCATTCTACGCCAACCGTACCATTCCCGATGATGAGATCCTTCCTTGGGATATGATCTCCGCAGGCATTACCAAGACATTCCTCCTTTCCGAGAGACACAAAGCGCAGGAGGCAATCGCAACTCCGTCATGTAAGGAAAAGTGCTCCGGTTGCGGCGTGAATAAGCTGGTAAATAAGGAGTTCTGCCGTTGGTGTCCCGGTCATCCAGACTCCTCCGACAGCGCAGGACGTATAACATCCGATAAGGAGCTTCCTCCGCAGCCGCCAAAGCCTCCGAAGGGAAGCGTAAAAGCGGCACGTCACATCAGAGTTCGTTTCCGCGAGTTTGGTGCAATGCTGTATATCTCTCATCTGGATCTTGCAAAGACAATGATGCGTGCGGTGGTTCGCTCCGGTTTGCCCGTGTACTATACAGAGGGCTTTAACCCCATTCCGAAGCTGGTATTCGGCACTCCCCTGTCCGTTGGATGCGGCGGAGATGACGAGATACTTGACCTCAGAATGATGAAATCCCTGCCCAACTCGGAGATATTCGATAAGCTTGCGGCGGTAATGCCAAACGGAATTGAAATACTTCGCGTGTACGAGCAGAAGGGCAAGCTGTCCGACATCAAATGGGCTGAAAACGTCATCGACTATCGCGGTGTTTCGGCTGACGGTGAGCTTTGCAGGAAGATCGAGGAAATGTTCGAGAGCCCCGTTATCATGATGAAGAGATCAAAGAGCGGTGAGAAGGAAACTGACATCACAACGCTGATCAAGTGGGTGAAGGCTGAAACAGTGGACGGAAATCTCCGTGTGACGGCGCTTACTTCCGCTGACAGCGAGAGATATCTCAACCCCGAATATATTGCAAAAGCAATTGAGGAAAGATTTGCAGTTTCCGGTGAGAACGGAAGTCATGTAATCACCAGAACAAAGCAGTATTTGGCGGATGGCGAGACCGAATTCCAATAATAAATAAGGCTGTACATTAAAAAAAGGTGTACAGCCTATTTTTCTTCCTTTTTTATTATTGTGACGTCACCTGTGTCGTTAACTGATAGCAGAAAAACCTGTGAGAGGGTAAGTTTTCGCTTCTGCAGTTCTTTCTTCAGGCGAGAATTATCCCAACCGACAAGCGAAAGGTTGTGGTGAATAACTTGACCGTCAATAATACAAACATGAGCGATCCCGTTGTCGCTGACCGATACAGACAGGTCTGTGGGAGTTGCGGGGGATTTGCTCGCATACGGAAAGACTGAGAGCTTGCCGTTTTCCTCGAGAATCGCGTAGTTTACATCTGAAATATCGGAGCAACCTTTTTGCCTCAGCTCGGATAAGAGCTCATCAAGCTCGATGCGATTTTTGCGAAGAGCTTTCTGTATCAGCTCGCCTTTGCAGATGAGCATAGACGGCTTTCCGTAAAAAAGTCGCTTGAGTCGGTTGCTTTTTAATAAAAGATAGGACATTGCGACCTCAATTCCGAGAAGTAACACAATTGGAACAACAGCGTGCATCAGCGGCAAACTTTTTGTGGTGATGGGGGCGGCGGCAATTTCCGACAGCATGATGGTGATAATGAAATCGGAAACCTGAAGCTCGCCTATCTGTCGCTTGCCCATGAGCCTTACGGATAGGACCAGCACGAAATAAATGATTATTGTACGTATTATTGTTGTAAGCATGAGATTAGTGTGTACGGTTGGCTTAAAATTATACAAATATCAAGTAAAAAACCCACTTGACATAGTAGGTAGAATATGGTAGAATAACGGAGTCGCTGAAAGAGAGCGACGCACTACCCGAGAGAGTTGAGCGCTGATAAAAAGTTGAAAAAACTTGAAAAAAGTACTTGACAAAGAGAGTTGGTAGTGA
>JAGBGV010000067.1 GCA_017935805.1 Clostridia bacterium
AAGTGAGCTGTTCATTAAGCAGAGACTGACTGACCTCGGCATCGAATTTGAGCTTACACACGAGGGCGTGTGTGAGGAGGACTGGGCGGACTCATGGAAGCAGTACTACAAGCCCATAAAGACAGGCAAGAGACTTGTAATCGTTCCAATTTGGGAGGAATACACACCTGAGGAGGGCGAGACAGTGGTGCTCATGGATCCCGGCATGGCATTCGGTACAGGCACACACGAGACCACACGTCTCTGCGCAGGCTTTGTTGAAAAGTACACAACAGAAGGTTGCTCTGTTCTTGACGTGGGATGCGGATCGGGTATTCTTGCGATTGCGGCTGCAAAGGTTGGTGCCGGTACTTGCTTTGCCTGTGACATCGATCCTGTGGCTGTAAGAGTTGCAAAAGAAAACACAGAGCTCAACTCCACACCTAACGTAAAATGTGCTGTTTCCGATCTTCTTAAGCAGGTTGAAAAGGTGGACGGCGGCTATAACGTAATCGTTGCGAACATTGTTGCGGATATCATCATCCGACTTGCTCCCGACGTGGGTGAATATCTTGCCGAGGGCGGCGTGTTCATCGTTTCCGGCATCATTGAAGAGCGTGCAGGCGAGGTGCTGACAGCCCTTGATGCAGCCGGCTATAAGGTGGAAGACGAACGCTATGAAAACGGCTGGTACGCTGCGGCTGTGGTAAGAAAGTGAAAAGAATAAAGAAAACTGCCGGAGTGATCCGACAGTTTTTTGTTTGTGGGTGGGGTTATTTTTGTATTGTATGAGAATGCAAGATAATCCTTTCTTTTTATTCAACTATCTCCAAAGCGTCATTGACTTTTAATATATAGCCCGAGAAATAAACATACAGGTCGTATTTGCCGAGAGGAGTGTCCTCGGTTACGGTATAGGGAATTGCATCAACGCGAGTTTCACCTGTTTCAATCAGAGTTTCAAATGCATCTGCATCAGGAAGATCACAACCGTAAAAATAGTAGTCACTACGGAAAATATAACCTGAATCCTCACTATGTACTAACTGTGACTCAAAGTATGCCCCCCAACAGTCAATATACATAAACGGTTCACCAACATTGAGCGCCTCAAAACTTATCCAAAAAGAGTCGCCTGCCTTGTAAACTGTTTTATCTAACTCTGCAGTGAACTTAAGCTCAATGTTGACATTTTCGTTGTACGCCTTACTTGGGTACATTTCCTTGTAATAATCTCCCCATCTTTCATCGTTGTAGTCAACGAAATCATACCACCCGTATGAGCCGGAATAGTATTTCGGGGTATAAATTATAGAACCGTCCTCGGAAATTATATATTCTGCTGGAGTATCATCTACAGGAGTGGTCTCCGGGGCATCTGTCTTGGGTTTGTCGGTTTCTGGTGCGTCTGTCTCGGGTGCATTTGTTTCGGATGCAGCTGTTTCGGGAGCTTCGGTTTCCGGAATGTCTGTTTTGGGTACATTTGTTTCGGATTCCACTGATTCTTCTGTTTCTAGCAGTGGAGTTTCGTCTGTCTCCGACGCATCAGTGAAAGGCTTTTCAGTTCCGTCAACCGTATAGTCCACTGTGCCGGGTGCTGTTTCATCAATCTGTTTGTCGGGAATTACGGTGCAGGATGAAAAGACAAGCAAGCACATTAATAATATGATAGCTGTTTTATTCATGAGACATGATCCCTCCACAAGTAAGTTTCATCTACTTTCATTATACTGTACGGTGTTATCCTTTGCATGAATATTTTGATAACTTTTATATTTATGTAGCCAATTTTAATGTCCTCACGGCTTTAGGCTATACATATATGGCCGTTCAGAAGTTGTTGGCACTTCAAAATTTTAGTAATAATCATGAAAAAAAGCCTGTGTTGCCGAAAACGACACATACAGGCCTTTTTCTTTATTCCTTTCTATCTCTTATCATCTGCCGCAGGGCCTCAAGCGCGGTGTTAAGTCCGCCTATCTGTGATATGAGCCCGATATCCACAGCCTCGCGTCCGTCAATGATGGAGCCGACATCCGTGGCGATCTGGTCTGTCCGCATGAGCAGGGAAGTGAACTTCTCCTTTGACACACCCGAGTGACTGCACACAAAATCCGTGATTCTGTTCTGCATCCGCTCGAAATAATAGTATGTCTGCGGCGCACCAACTACTGTACCGCTGATACGGACAGGGTGGATGGTCATTGTGGCAGACGGTACAATAAATGAGCGTGAAGCTGATACCGCCAAGGGTACGCCGATGGAGTGGCTTCCGCCGAGCACCAGTGAGACTGTAGGCTTTGACATACTTGCTACCATTTCCGCAATTGCAAGTCCTGCCTCAACGTCACCGCCCATTGTGTTCAGCACCATCAGCATGCCGTCGATCTCGTTGCTCTCTTCAATGGACACGAGCAGAGGGATTATGTGCTCGTATTTTGTTGCCTTTTGCCCCTCACCGAGGATATAATGCCCCTCGATCTGCCCGATAACTGTGAGACAGTGGATAGTCTCATCATTTGACGAGGAGATCACGCTGCCGCTTTTCATAATGTATTCAAGCTTGTCGTTGTTTTCGCTTTGGTTTGAGTCGTTTTTATTCTCGGTCGTTTCCTGATCTGTGAGATCGTTTATCATTCAATAATCCTCCGATATTTTTAAGCATATGTTATCTTTTCCCGTTTGGTGTGGCAATATTCACACGTCTGTCCGTAAATTAGTTTAATGATAAACTATATACATAATAAAACATGCAAAAAATGTTCACGAATCTTGGACGATTTGATTTTGTCTTGAACATTTTTCTTCAAAAAACGGCAATTTTGGGCGAATTTCAAAATTGTCACAATAATACAGACGAAAGAAAATTCACTTTTAGTGAATATTTTTCCCAAAAGGGGTTGATTTTTTCTTTTCTTGGTGATATAATATGCAGGCAATCATAAATAATATTCATCAAGGAGTTTATCATGAAAAAAATTATATCTCTCGTCCTCGTTGCACTGATGCTTACCTGCATCTTTGTTTCCTGCGGTGCTAAGAATACCGGCGTTAAGGTTATCGACATCGAGCTTACTGAAGAAGAATACGCGTTCGGCGTTGACAAGACACAGCCCGAGCTACTTGAAAAGGTTAATGCGTTCATCGACCAGATCATGGCTGACGGCACATTTGATGCTATCTGCAACAAGTACTTCGGTGACGGCACACCCACAGCAGTTACATCCGCTGAATATGATCCCACAAAGGATCAGCTGGTAGTTGCAACAAACGCTGGCTTTGAACCCTTCGAGTACACACTTGACGGCGGTAAGACATACCTCGGTATCGATATGGAAATCGCAGCTCTCCTCGCTGAGTATCTCGGTCTTGAGCTTGTTATCAACAACATGGAATTTGAAGCTGTATGCCTCTCCGTTGGTCAGCAGAAGGCAGACATCGCAATGGCAGGTCTCACTGTAAAGCCTGACCGTGAAGAGCACGTTACATTCTCCAAGTCCTACTACAAGGCATCCCAGAAGCTTATCGTTATGGCTGATGACAAGACATTCGACGAATGCAAGACAGCTGACGACGTAGTTGCTATTCTCAGCGCAAAGGATTCAAGCACAAAGATCGGTGTTCAGAACGGTACAACAGGTCAGTTCTATGTAGTTGGTGATGAGGACTGGGGCTTTGACGGCTACGCTGTTGAATGCAAGGGCTACACAAACGGCTCTCTCGCAGTTAACGACATGATCAACGGCAATATTGACTACGTTATCATCGACGCAGCTCCCGCAGACTGCATTGCTGAAGCATACAACGCAAACAACTGATAAACGAACATAAACATATGAACTAAAAACAGGCTGCTCTCCTCAAAAACAGGAGGGCGGCGTGTTTTCATGAAGGTATAATTATTAATGGGTAGCTTTGAAAAGAAACTAAACACATTTATCGAAGCATTTATTGACAACGGCGGTTATGAATCGGTATTGAACGGTCTGAAAAACACCCTGATCATTGCGGTGATCGGTCTTGTTATCGGTATCGTTATCGGTACGCTTATTGCTACTGTCCGTGTGCTTCCGAAATATAAGACATTGCCCCGTGTGCTTGACGGTATCTGCACGTTTTATGTAGGTCTGTTCCGCGGAACACCTATGGTAGTTCAGCTTCTTCTGTTCTACTACGTGCTGCTGCCTCTGATGGGTGTGCATATGTCAAGCCTTGCCGTGTCTGTGCTGGTATTCGGTCTGAACAGCGGCGCGTACATATCCGAGATAATGAGAAGCGGTATTCAGTCTGTTGACCGGGGACAGATGGAAGCGGGTCGCGCAGTCGGTCTTTCATTTGCCACAACAATGCTGAAGATCGTTATTCCTCAGGCGGTAAAAAATATTCTGCCGACTCTCGGTAACGAATTCATCGCGCTCATCAAGGAGACCTCCGTTGTTTCCTTCGTTGGTGCGTCCGACCTTTATAAGGCGTTCAACATGATCGGTACAAACTCTTACGAGTTCATGGTGCCGTATCTTGCTATGGCAGTGATCTATATTGTACTTGTAATGCTCATTACACTTGGTATCAAATTGATGGAAAGGGGACTGAACAGAAGTGATAGACGTAATTAATCTTCAAAAGAGCTTTGGAAAAAATGAAGTCCTCAAGGGTATCGATATCAAGATAAACAAAGGGGATATCGTTTGCGTTATCGGTCCGTCCGGCAGCGGTAAGTCTACATTCCTCCGCTGTCTCAACTGTATGGAAGACCCTACAGGCGGTCAGATCATCTTCGGTGGCGTTGATATTGCCGACATGAGTGTTGATA
>JAGBGV010000068.1 GCA_017935805.1 Clostridia bacterium
CACCGTGGCTATATTCAGCTCGCTACGAGAATTGTACCCGAACGAATCATTGACCGTTGAGCCATCTCTAGAAGTGCTGCGAGTCATCGGACGACCGAGCGTATCGTAAGTGTAGGCACGAGAAGCTACGGAGGTATTGCTTCGCTTATAAAGCTGACCAGTGAGCAAGTCACGCTTCTCTTCGTAGCTCTGCGTGAGCGTCATGTTGCAAGGCATGGTAAGCGTCTGCAACAGGTTAGTGCCGGGCAAGTCCACGTGCTCTTTACCGAGCTGATGGAGGTTAATCTTCAATTTCTAATATGAGAGGACGATGATCTGATATTGCGAGCCAATTGGTGGTCGTTTCGATGTAGCAGTCGCGTATGCGTTCAGGCGCAACAAATGCGTAGTCAATATGGTAACATTTATCGGCATGTCTATGCAGAAAAAAAAGTGGGTATACTTTCTTCTCCCTGAGCCTCATTTTGTATATGATGATATGCGGAACATAATCCGGCGTCAGCCAGCATTTGAACGACCGAACTATGGTTACGTTGCCCTCTGCCAGTTTTGGTATCCCATTGCTTGTTACTGTTAAAATCTCCCATTACTACCATTTGGGAGTGATATTTGGACGCGTGCAAGTGATGATAGATATAATACTCTTCAATGTAGCGAAACTTTGTCCACACAGCTAACAGGTCAAAACTGTCATTAACGCGAACGCATGCAAATTGTCTGAGACAAAGAGATTCCCATGCATTATCCGTAATGCTGACATGAGGTGCTACAAAAATGCCCAAGCCCTTATTCTTGTTATCGCCCCACCATAACCCGCCTGCAGCGAATTCTCGGTACTCTCTGTTACGACAATGCAAGGGATTCTCACATTCCTGGATGATATAGATATCGCCCGAAAGCTTCCGGATTTCCGGAAACTTCTCGCGGAACTTACCCTGCGCATTCCAGCTGATAATCCTCATGCAGATGCTGGGAGTATAATGAAAAAGGAGCGGTAAGTCAAGCCGGCGATTCATGAACAAGTTCACACGCATTCGGACAAAAATATGCACACCGAAATGCAAAAATTGGGGGCAGAAAAGAATAGCGCGGACAAAAATGCACACTATAATGTGTGTATGGTCTTAAAAATAAAACAACAGGATGCCATAGTTCTGCTTCTTCAGGCAAGAAGAGAGTATCGATTACTGAGGGGGAAGAAGGCTCAAGGCCTCTTTTTAGACCGTTTGTCAGAAGAAACAGGGTATGATAGAAAACACCTCATCAAGCTATTGAACAGCAAGAAACGGAAAACTGTACAAAAGCGGGGAGCCCCCATCAAACTGACGGGCGAGGATGTAGATCTTGTCCGACACATATGGGCACTAAGCCATTACACAAACGCGGAATATCTGCAACAAAACATTCACCGATGGTTGACAGATTACAGTTCGACCTTGGAAGAGCCTTTAAGTGAAAAACAGATAAAGCGCATTTCGTCTGTAAGTTACAAGACGCTGGAGCGGGCGCTTAAGGCGTACAGATGCAAAGAGCAGCCAGTCAGGAACTGGTTAAGGAGTGCCACTATCCAGGAAGGCATAGAACTGGTGGAACCTATACGGAAAGTAGATGGTCCGGGGTATATATGCATGGATACAGTTGCACATGGAGGGCGCAGTACGGCAGGTAGTTTCGTCTGGACTCTTACATGGACTGATATATACACCGGTTTTACACTGAACCGAGCGGTCTGGAATAAAGGATTTGAGGGTATGAAAGAGGCGTTTGACTACTGCGTAATGCATACACCCTTCAAGGTTATCAGCATCAATGTTGACAATGGGGG
>JAGBGV010000069.1 GCA_017935805.1 Clostridia bacterium
ATCGTTCACTCCATGGCACACAAGACCGGTGCCGTATTTGAGGATCTCGGCGCACATATCATTCACGGCGCAGCTAACGCTATGTACCTTCCCAAGGTTATCGCCTTCAACGCAAAGGATGAGACCGCAAAGAAGCGCTACGGCGTGATCGCTGATTACATGGGTCTTGGTGGAGCAAACGATGACGAGAAGGTAGCAAACCTCATCGCTTACCTCCGTGGCATGAACGATGCACTCAATATTCCTCAGTGCATCAAGAACTACGGCGCAGATGCTCTTCCTTGTGAACAAGGCTTCGTTCCCGAGAACGTATTCCTCGAAAGACTTCCTGAGATCGCAAAGAATGCAGTTGCAGATGCTTGCACCGGCTCTAACCCCAGAGCAATCTCTGTTCCTGAGATGGAAAAGCTTCTCAAGTGTTGCTATTATGACACTGAGGTAGATTTCTGATAACGGTGTAACCGTAAATAACTGAAACGGCGGTTACCGATCATATCGGTATCCGCCGTTTTGCAAATGAGGAAAAGATATGTATAGGATTATAGAAAAGAAATTGTTGAACCCTACAGTGGTTCAACTTCAGGTAGAGGCACCGTTGGTGGCAAACAAAGCTCGTCCGGGACAGTTTATTATTCTTAGAGTTGATGAGGATGGGGAACGTATTCCTCTGACTGTTGCCGGCGTCAATAAGGAAAAGGGAACAGTTAAGATCATTTATCAGATTGTTGGCTCAACTACAAAGAAGCTTGCACAGAAGGAATCCGGAGATTATCTTTGTGATTTCGTAGGTCCTCTCGGTGTGGCAACGCATCTTGATGGACTTAAAAAGGTATGTATCGTCGGCGGCGGTGTTGGGTGCGCAATCGCTATGCCGATCGCAGAAGCACTTCACGAAATGGGTGCTGATGTAACGAGTATTATCGGATTCAGAAACAAGGATCTTCTTATTCTTGAAGATGAGTTCAGAGCTTGCTCTAATACTCTTCGTATTATGACCGATGACGGCTCTTACGGAGAACACGGAAACGTAACCGTTCCGCTCAAGGAAATGCTTGAAGCCGGCGAACAGTTTGATATGATTATCACGATCGGTCCGTTGATCATGATGAAGTTTGTCGTTGCTACCGCGAAGCCGTTTGGTACTCCCGTGACTGCTTCCATGAACCCAATTATGATCGACGGCACGGGTATGTGTGGCGGCTGCCGCCTCACTCTCAACGTTGACGGCAAAAAGGTAACCAAATTTGCTTGCGTTGACGGTCCTGACTTCAACGGTTATGAGATCGATTTCGACGAGGCTATGTCGAGAGGAAGAATGTACTCCGATTTCGAGAGACACGCATACGAAAATTCCTGCAATCTCTTCAATAAGGAGGTACAGTAAGATGGCAAAGGCAAATATGAGTCTGACAAGAAACGAAATGCCCGTGCAGGATGCTCTTGTCAGAGCACATAATTTTGATGAGGTTGCGCTGGGTTACACCGAGGAGCAGGCGATAGATGAGGCAAACAGATGCTTAAACTGCAAAAATATGCCTTGCGTTGACGGTTGCCCCGTAAAAATTCACATCCCCGAGTTTATCTCCAAGATCAAGGAAGGTGACTTTGAGGGTGCATATCAGATTATCGCAAGATCATCTTCGTTACCTGCTGTTTGCGGAAGAGTTTGTCCGCAGGAAACACAGTGTGAATCCAAGTGTGTCAGAGGCATCAAGGGAGAGAGCGTTGGAATCGGTCGTCTCGAGAGATTCGTTGCTGATTGGCACAACACCTTCTATACCGAGGAGCCGGTAAAGCCCGAAAACAATGGACATAAGGTGGCTGTTGTCGGTTCCGGTCCCTCCGGTCTTACCTGTGCGGGAGACCTCGCAAAGAAGGGATATGAGGTAACTGTTTTTGAAGCCCTTCATACTGCTGGAGGGGTGCTTGTCTACGGTATTCCGGAATTCCGTCTTCCCAAAAAGATCGTTGCCAAGGAAGTAGATACGCTGAAAAAATTGGGTGTTAAGATTGAGACTAACGTTGTGATCGGCAAAACTCTCACCATTGACGAACTCTTTGAAAACGGCTTCGAGGCCGTATTCGTTGGTTCGGGCGCAGGTCTTCCCAACTTTATGGGAATTCCCGGAGAAGCGCTTTGCGGCGTTTATTCGGCAAATGAGTTCCTTACGAGAAGTAATTTGATGAAGTCTTATGCTGAAAATCCCGAAACACCGATTATGAAGGGCGGTAAGGTTGCTGTCGTTGGTGGTGGAAACGTTGCAATGGATGCTGCAAGAACTGCTTTGCGTCTTGGTGCAGAAAAGGTATATATCGTATACCGCCGTTCCATGGAGGAGCTTCCTGCACGTCGCGAGGAGGTTGAGCATGCTGAGGAAGAAGGAATTGAGTTCCGTCTGCTTTGCAACCCCACTGAAATCATTGGTTATCATAATCCCGATGATGCAAGAGACCCTAAGAATGGGTTTGTTACAGGAATGAAGTGCATCAGAATGGAGCTTGGCGAGCCTGATGAACGCGGCAGAAGAAGTCCTGTTGCCATCCCCGGAAGTGAATTCACAATGGACGTAGATACTGTTATCATGTCAATCGGAACATCTCCTAACCCCCTGATTAAGTCAACAACAGCAGGGCTTGAGGTCAACCGTCGTGGCGGTATTATTGTTAATGAGGAAGGACTTACGTCGCGAACTGCCGTATATGCAGGCGGCGATGCTGTAACAGGTGCCGCAACCGTTATATCAGCAATGGGCGCCGGAAAGATTGCTGCAAACGCAATTGATCTTCATTTAAGCGAGTAAAAAAGAGACAATGCCTCTTTCGGCATTGTCTCTTTTATCATTCGATATTGGTATTATCGATACTGATAATACTGATTATCGCAAGAAAGAATTTTCAATTAATTAGATATTTGATATAATGATAGCGTAGTAAAGAAGAAGGAGGAATCAAGATGCCAAACTCATCTGTTACAAAGGCAACTTTGGGCAGAGTACCGCAATACTTGAAATTCTTAAAGGAACTACCCAACGAAGGTTTTGAGTATATCTCAGCAACCTATATTGCGCGAGAGCTTGAGTTGGGGGAGGTTCAGGTAAGAAAAGATCTGAATACGATAAGCGGCGCAGGAAAGCCAAAGCTCGGTTACGTAACCGAGGAACTGATTCAAAAATTATAAGACTGCCTTGGGTGTAACAGAATGACATCTGCAGTCCTCGTGGGTGCCGGTAAGCTCGGAAAGGCCCTGCTTGATTACAGTGGATTCGAAAAATTCGGAGTAAAAATCATAGCAGCCTTCGACTGTAACGAAACGGTTCTCAGTCTCAGCGGAAAGGTAGAGATACTTCCCATCAATCAGTTTAAGCAGTTTTGCAAAGAACATAACGTCAAGCTTGGTATCATAACCGTAGGCGAAGGTTCAGCTCAAACGGTATGCGAACAAATGGTATCAAGTGGAATTGAAGCGATATGGAACTTCGCCCCATGCAAGCTAAAGGTACCAAAGGGGACACTGGTTCAAAATGAAAACCTTGCCTTGTCCCTGGCTCACTTAAATAATCAATTATCTAATTCAAATTAGGAGGAAACAGAAAATGGAAAAGAACTATTTAGTCGTAGACAGCGTGGAAAAGCTTGAAGAA
>JAGBGV010000070.1 GCA_017935805.1 Clostridia bacterium
AACAATGTCAAGAATTGGTAGAGCTCCGATCGCGGTTCCCGCAGGCGTTACCGTAACAGTAGGAGAAGAAAATCTTATTACAGTTAAGGGTCCCAAGGGCACACTTACCTACAAAGCAAACCCCAAAATGACAGTAGCCGTTGAAGGTGCAGTTGTAACTGTAACTCGTCCCAACGACGATGCAGAAAACCGCGCACTCCACGGTCTTACAAGAACCCTCATCAAAAACATGGTAATCGGTGTTTCCGCAGGCTACGAAAAGAAGCTTGAGATCGTTGGTGTAGGTTACAGAGTAGCTAAGACAGGTAACAAGATTACCCTCAACCTTGGCCACTCCCACCCCATCTACTTCGAAGAGACCGATATGGTTAAGTTTGACGTTCCGGACGCTAACACAATCATCGTTAAGTCCTACGACAAGCAGGTATGCGGTCAGATCGCAGCAGAGATCCGTTCTAAGAGACCCCCGGAACCGTACCACGGCAAGGGTGTTAAATACAGCGGTGAACACATTCGCCGTAAGGCCGGCAAGACCGGTAAATAATGAAAGGAGACGTGAAAAATGGTTACAAAGAAGGATAAAAACGCTCAGCGTCTTAAGAGACATGCTAGAGTTCGTAGCAAGATTTCCGGAACAACCGAACGTCCCCGTCTGGCTGTTTACCGTTCCAACGCTAACATCTACGCTCAGATCATCGACGATATCAAGGGCGTAACACTTTGCTCCGCTTCTTCCGTTGAGAAGGACTTCGAAGGCATCGGCTCCAACAAGGAAGCTGCTAAGAAGGTTGGCGCAAAGATCGCAGAAAAGGCACTCGCTGCAGGTATTACAGAAGTTGTATTCGACCGCGGCGGTTATATCTATCACGGACGTGTATCAGAGCTCGCAGCAGGCGCTAGAGAAGCTGGTCTGAAGTTCTAAGTACCCCAAAACGTTTGTAAAGGAAATGTCGCTTTCTTGTAAGAAAGCTCCGCAAAGAACTTACAACTGTTTCCGAGTTGGGACTGAAGTCCCGGATCGGAAACAGCAGAAAGTTTCTTGCCAGGCTTCTTTTCAAAGAAGCCGCGTTCCCCCTTCGCGAGCGACTTGAGTATATTCAGAATTATCAACCACTCTCACGTCAGCGAGAAGGCTGGTTTGTACACTGTTTAATTATCTTATTAAACATCATAATCTGTCGAAAAAGGCGACAGTAGGTTGGGCAAAGCCTGATCTAAGAAAGGATTAACAATTATGGCAAAGAGATTCAATCCTGATGGGCTCGAACTCAAAGAAAAGCTCGTCGTAGTGAACCGTGTATCCAAAACCGTTAAAGGTGGTCGTGTAGCACGTTTCGCAGCTCTTATGATTGTTGGTGACGAAAACGGTCACGTTGGCTACGGTCTCGGCAAGGCTGCTGAAGTTTCCGAAGCAACAAGAAAGGCAATCGAAGACGCAAAGAAGAACATGATCGAAGTATCCCTTAAGGGTGACACAATCCCCCACGAGATTCTCGGTGAATTTGGCGCAGGTAAGGTACTCCTTAAGCCCGCTGCAAAAGGTACCGGTATCATCGCTGGTAAGACAGTTCGTGCAGTTGTAGAACTTGCAGGTATTAAGAATATTCGTTCCAAGTGCCTCCGTTCCAACAACCCCACAAACGTTGTTAAGGCTACATTCGAAGCACTTAAGGCTCTCCGCACCGCAGAAGAAGTTGCAAAGATTCGCGGCATCAGCGTAGAGCAGGTAAACGACTGAGGAGGTATGAGAAATGGAAATGATTAAGGTAACACTTACAAAGAGTCTCATAGCTGCTAAGCCGAATCAGAAGGCAACCGCTGCATCTCTTGGTCTCAAGAAGATCGGCGACTCCATCGTTCACGAGGCTGGCCCGGTGATCGACGGTAAAGTCAAGGTTCTCGCACACCTTGTATCCGTGGAGAAGGCGTAAGGCCCTCCGAACTTAGAATAAAATTTACATTTCTTAAAAGGAGGATTAACCATGAAGCTCCATGAACTTTCACCGGCACCCGGTTCAGTTAAAGAAGCATTCCGTAAGGGCAGAGGTGCAGGCTCCGGAAACGGCAAGACTGCAGGTAAAGGCCACAAGGGTCAGAATGCACGCTCAGGCGGCGGCGTTCGTCCCGGATTTGAAGGCGGCCAGCTCCCCCTCTACAGAAAGCTTCCGAAGAGAGGATTTAAGAACAGATTCGCTACTGAGTACGCAATCGTAAACGTAGCAGCTCTCAACGTTTTTGAAGACGGTGAGACAGTAACTCTCGACAAACTTATGGCTGCGGGCATCATTCGCAAGCCCCTCGACGGTCTGAAAATACTTGGCAACGGCGAAATCACTAAAAAATTAACCGTTGAAGCAGCAGTCTTCTCCGCAACAGCGAAAGAGAAGATCGAAGCAGCCGGTGGAAAGACCGAGGTGAAGTAAAGTGTTTGAGTCTATTAAAAACGCATGGAAAATTGCGGATCTCAAGAAAAAGCTTTTATTCACATTAATGATTATTGTACTGTACCGTCTCGGCGCAGTACTTCCCGTACCTTATGTAAATCAGGCAATGCTTGAAGGATCCCTTCTCGCTACAGGCGGCGGATTCTTCGAATATCTCAACCTGTTCTCCGGTTCCGCATTCGCTAACGCTACACTGTTTGCACTCGGCGTACAGCCCGCAATCACAGCGTCCATCGTAATGCAGCTCCTTACAATCGCTATTCCCGCACTTGAGAGACTCTCAAAGGAAGGCGATGCAGGCAGAGAAAAGATCAACAAGATCACAAGATATGTAACTGTAGGCCTCGGACTTCTGACCGCTATCGGTTATTACACAATCCTGAAGAACTACAACCTCCTCATTAACGACAGTATCTTCGCTGCAATCGTTATTATCATAACATTCTGCGCAGGCTCATCTCTCGTAATGTGGCTTGGCGAAAAGATCGATGCAAACGGTATCGGCAACGGTATCTCCATGATCCTTTTCGCAAACATCATCTCCCGTCTCCCCGCATCTATCGGTAACTTCATCGATATGTGCAAGGGTAACCTCACAGGTTCAGACGGACACATCACCAAGGTTTCTCCTTGGATCGGCATCCTGATTACAGTTCTCACAGCTATTATGGCTGTTGCAATGATCCTCTTCATCGTGTGGATGACACACAGTGAAAGAAGAATCCCGATCCAGTACGCAAAGAAGGTAGTTGGCAGAAAGATGTACGGCGGCCAGTCCTCTAACCTTCCTATCAAGGTTAACATGGTTGGCGTTATGCCTATCATCTTCGCATCTTCCATCGTGTCTATTTTCCCCACGATCAAGATGTTCGCAAATCCTGCAGAAGGCACATTCTGGCACACATTCCTCAGCCTCTTTGACACGGATTCCATCGTGTACGCTATCCTCACATTCGTACTGATCATCGCGTTCGCATATTTCTACACAAGCATTTCCTTCAACCCCGTAGAAATTTCGAACAACCTCAAGGCAAACGGCGGTTCCGTTCCGGGTATTCGTCCCGGCCGTCCTACTGCTGAGTATATTCAGAAGATCCTTTCCCGCATTACATTCCTTGGCGCGCTGCTCCTCAGCGTTGTTGCTGTACTGCCTCTGATCATCAACATCATCGCAGGCGGCACAATCAGCGGTCTCGCATTCGGCGGTTCCTCAGTAATCATCGTTGTCGGTGTAATTCTTGAGACCATCCGTGAGATCGAAGCTCAGATGACAATGCGTAACTACAAGGGCTTCCTTGGATAAGATGAACGACTTTCAACCGGGGTGGGTACAAGCTACCTGCCTCGGGCGAAGGTTTTAACCACTCAATAACAGAAAACGGAGAAAAACATGGCAAGAAAAATCAACCTTATCCTTCTCGGAGCACCCGGCGCAGGCAAGGGTACACAGGCAGAGCTTATCGCTGAAAAGTACTCCATTCCCGCAATTTCCACAGGTGCTATAATCCGCGAAGAGATCGCTTCCGGCAGTGAACTTGGTCAGACAGTTAAGTCCTACACCAACCGCGGCGAGCTCGTTCCCGATTCCGTTGTAATTGATATTATAAAGGCGCGTCTCGCAAAGGACGACTGCAAGAACGGTTTCATTCTGGACGGCTTCCCCAGAACTGTTCCTCAGGCGGCAGCGCTTGATGAAATGGGTGTTGAGATCACAGACGTTATCTCCATCGAAGTATCCGACGAGGATATCATGACACGTATGAGCGGCAGAAGAGTTTGCAAGGCGTGCGGTGCAACATTCCACACAAAATTCAAGCCCTCACCGAACGGCGAGAACTGCAAGTGCGGTGCTCCCCTTACCATCCGTGCTGACGATGATCCCGAAGTTGTTAAGAGCAGACTGGTTATCTACCACGAACAGACAGAGCCTCTCAAGGACTTCTACCGCGAGAAGGGACTGCTCAAGATCGTGTACGGTCAGGAAAAGCTCGAGGATACAACAGCACTCACATTCGGCGCTCTCGAAGGCTGAAATTAGCTATACCAAAGGGGTTTGACTATGATAGTTATTAAAACTCCGGAACAAATAAAGCTTATGCGGATCGCAGGTCGCATCACCGGTGAGGCTCTTGCTCTTGGCGGAGAAATGGTGCGCGAGGGCGTTTCCACTAAGCAGATAGATGAACGGATTCGTCACCACATTGAAAAGTGCGGTGCAAGACCCTCCTTCCTGGGTTACGGCGGATTTCCCGCTTCCGCTTGCATTTCGGTAAATGACCAGGTCATGCACGGAATTCCAAGCGCAAAGGTGATCCTCAAAGAGGGGGATATCGTAAAGATCGACGTCGGCGCGTTCATCGGCGGCTATCATGGCGACAGCGCAAACACATTCGCAGTCGGTAAGATTTCGGATACTGCACAAAAGCTCATTGATGTGACTAAACACAGCTTCGAGCTTGGGGTTGCGGCAATCACCGAAAACGGTCGACTGGGTGACATTGGCGCAGCGATCGACGGATATGTAGTCGCAAACGGTTTCTCAACAGTTAAGAAGTATGTCGGACACGGCGTCGGCAGAGAGCTTCACGAGGATCCCAACGTTCCCAACTTCGGAACAGCGGGTAGGGGCGCAAGACTGTGCCGCGGAATGGTGATAGCGGTCGAGCCGATGGTAAATGTGGGTTCTCCCGAGGTTAAGGAGCTTTCCGACGGATGGACAGTGAAAACTCGCGATGGCAGCCTGTCTGCTCATTACGAACACACTGTGGCTATCACGGAAAACGGACCTGAACTTCTGACAAAGATAAACTGATGAAAATGAAAACCGAGAAAAATTCTTCTCCCTGCTCCTTTGCCGTGGGACAGATCGTGCGCTCAAAGTGCGGTCGGGACAGAAAAAGAGTCTTCATGGTGGTCGATATCGACTGTGACGACAAGTATGCCCCGGTTGTGATCGCTAACGGAACACTCAGAAAGCTTGAGGACCGTAAGCATAAGAATCCGGCACATCTTGAGCCTGTTGCGACCATCGGCAAAAGCGATATACGGGAGTATGAAAATGACCCGACGAATAGTAAAATCGCTGAAATTTGCGACAGATACGATATTCAGCATAAAAAAATAATAAATTCACTTGACAAATAAACGATTCTTGAATTATAATAGTATGGTGTGCATTCACCGAAATATATTATAATACGATCAGGGAGGAAATTGATTTGCCAAAAGACGATGTAATTGAATTTGAAGGTGTAGTTGTAGAAGCACTTCCAAACGCTACATTCAAGGTTAAATTGCCGAATGATATGATCGTGACAGCGCATATTTCGGGCAAGCTGCGGATGAACTATATCAAAATCTTACCCGGTGACAAGGTTACCGTTGAAGTTTCGATATACGATCCTTCCAAAGGCAGAATAACTTGGCGCACAAAGAACTGAGCTTGTGCAGCCGTAAAGTAGACTCAGTATAAAAGAGAAAGGTGGTAAAATACTGTGAAAGTAAAGCCTTCCGTAAAAAAGATCTGCGAAAAGTGCAAGGTTATTAAGCGCCATGGCCACATTATGGTCATCTGCGAAAACCCCAAGCACAAGCAGAGACAGGGATAATTTTAAGAGAGGTGGAAATAGCAAATGGCACGTATATCCGGTGTTGATATTCCCAATTCCAAGCGTGTAGAGATCGCTCTGACCTATATCTACGGTATCGGTCTTAAGAGCTCACGCGACATCCTCGCTAAAACAGGCATCAATCCTGATACAAGAGCAAAGGATCTTACCGAAGACGATATCGCAAAGCTTCGTGACGAGATCGAAAACCACTACACTGTAGAGGGTGAACTCCGCCGTGAAGTAGGCCTCAACATCAAGAGACTCGTCGAGATTAACTGCTACCGTGGTATCAGACACAGAAAAGGTCTGCCTGTTCGCGGACAGAGAACAAAGACAAATGCAAGAACCAGAAAAGGTCCTGCAAAGACAATCGCAAACAAGAAGAAGTAATAAAGGAGAGAGGATCTAATGGCTAAAGTTGTAAAGAAGGTCATCAAGAAGCGCCGCGACCGTAAAAATATCGAAGCGGGACATGCTCACATCCGCTCGACCTTCAATAACACAATCGTTACAATTACTGACGTACAGGGCAACACAGTAGCATGGTCATCTTCCGGCGGTCAGGGCTTCAAGGGCTCCCGTAAGAACACACCTTATGCAGCTCAGACAGCAGCTGAAGCAGCAGCAAAGGGTGCTATGGAACATGGCATGAAGACTGTAGAAGTATATGTAAAGGGTCCCGGCAACGGACGTGAAGCGGCTATCCGCGCTCTCCAGACCGCAGGTCTCAACATTACACTTATCAAAGACGTAACTCCGATTCCTCATAACGGATGCCGTCCGCCCAAGCGCAGAAGAGTATAATTTTCAGGAGGATAAACTATTATGGCAAGATATACAGGTGCTTCCTGCAAGCTTTGCCGCAGAGAAGGCAAAAAGCTGTTTCTCAAGGGCGACCGTTGCCTTACAGACAAGTGTGCAGTAGCTCGCCGCGCAACAGTGCCCGGTCAGCATGGCGCAGGTCGTAAGAACGTAAAGGAATACGGTCTCCAGCTCAGAGAAAAGCAGACAGCACGCCGCTACTATGGCGTACAGGAAAAGCAGTTCCTTCATTACTATGAACTCGCTGACAAGAAGGAAGGCGTAACAGGCGAAAACCTGCTTACAATTCTCGAATGCCGTCTTGACAACATCGTTTACAGAATGGGTCTCGCATCCAGCCGTAAAGAAGCTCGTCAGCTCGTTCGTCACGCACACTTCACCCTCAACGGCAAGAAGGTAGATATTCCCTCTATCATTTGCAAGACAGGTGACGTTATTGCACTCAAGGATAAGAGCAAAGCATCCGACAAGTTCAAGGCTCTTGCTGAACTTATGGAAACAGCAGTTGTTCCGAAGTGGCTGGAAGTTAGCACAAGCGATCTTTCCGCTAAGGTTATCGCTCTCCCCAAGAGAGAAGATATCGATTTCCCCTTCGAAGAACAGCTTATCGTCGAGCTCTATTCCAAGTAATAACCTACTGTGGGAGACTGCAGCAGGTTACTTGGGCAGAATCAGTGTACCGCTATATACAGTCTCACACACAATTTTGCAGAAATCAAAGATATTTTTTCGTGAAAAACGACAATATGGGTTTGGCAAAAATATTAGACGGAGGGTTATTATTTAATGATAGAAATTGAAAAGCCGAATATTGCGACTATTAATTTGAGCGATGACGGAAGAAACGGAAAGTTTATAATCGAGCCCCTTGAAAGAGGCTACGGTATTACCCTCGGTAACTCACTCCGCAGAGTGCTTCTCAGCTCCCTGCCCGGTGTAGCTGTTACAAATATCAAGATTGACGGTGTACTGCATGAGATCAGCACCATTCCCGGTGTGAAGGAAGATGTTCCCGAAATCGTTCTCAACGTAAAGGGAATCATTGCAGCGCTGCACTGCGACGGTCCCAAGACTGTTGTTATCGATACAACAGGTGCTTGCGACATCACAGCCGGCGACATCAAGCAGGACGCTGATATAGAGATTCTTAATCCCGATTTCCACCTCGTAACTGTAGAGAACAATGTTCGCTTCTACATGGAGCTTACATTCGATCACGGCAGAGGCTATGTATCTCAGGAAAAGAACAAGCAGCTTTATCTGCAGAATAACCAGGGTGGTAGTGCGCCTGTTGGAACAATTTTCACAGACTCTATCTACACTCCTGTTTACAATGTTAACTACACAGTCGAAAATACGCGTGTTGGCAGCAGCACTGATTACGACAAGCTTACACTTGAAGTTCTCACAAACGGCGTAATTTTGGCTAAAGAAGCGATTTCGCTTGGAGCCAAGATACTCAACGAGCATCTCAATTTGTTCGTCGATCTTTCCGACGAGGCAAAGAATGCAGAAATCATGGTTGAACGTGAAGAAACAATTAAGGAAAAAGTCCTTGAGATGACCATTGAGGAGCTTGACATGTCGGTTCGTAGCTTCAACTGCTTGAAGCGTGCCGGCATTGACACGGTCGAAGACCTTATTAACCGTACTGAGGAAGAAATGATGAAGGTTCGTAACCTCGGTAAGAAATCTCT
>JAGBGV010000071.1 GCA_017935805.1 Clostridia bacterium
AGTGCATCATATGCAATTGCGGACTATTTTAGAGCGTCTTAGGCGCAGCTGGTATATGCCCTTCTAGGACTTGTGCATACCACCGGTTTCACTGGTGGTTTATATTCATTTTCTATTCTGTCGCATGACCTCGTAGCCAAGCATTGAGGCTGCTGAGGCTGCGGAAAGTGAGCCGCCGAAATCGCGACCGTAATCAATGCGAACGATCTGATCAGCTTTTTCAAGCAGCGTTGCGGAGATGCCTCTTTTTTCACCGCCGACAATAAGGAAAATTGGACAGGTCATATCCGCGTCAAAGGAGGAGACGGAATCCCGTATTCCCGCGCAAACGATCTTGTAGCCGAGATTTCTGAAATAGTCAGCGGAATCTGCGGCAGAGGATATGTATATGGGCAAGAGCTCACTTGCACCGGCTGATGAACGGCAAACGACTCCCGCCACGCTCATCCAGTTTCTTGGAGATAGTACAACTCCGTCAGCACCGCAGGCATAAAGAGAGCGCAGGGCATAACCGAAGTTGTAGGGGTCCTCGATACCCTCGATCATTACATAAAAACCGTTCGGCTTTATCTCCGATCCGTCAAGGGATGGAATAGTGCGTTCCGTACATTCTGCAACGATACCGCCGTGTGTGTTGCCCGTGGTGAGAGTATCAATTTCCGCAGCAGTTGTCTGCTCTATGGAAAAGCCCAGCTCACGGGATTTTACCCGAAGCCAGGCAAGCTCCTTACCACGGCTTTTGCTTCTTTCCGATTCCACAAGTATGCGGATTATCCGTCTGTCGCTGATACCGCGGTCTGCGGCGTATATGACTGAACGGTTCGATGTCATACCCTCGAAAAGAGTGCTCTGTGCAAAGCGTGATTCTTCTTTTTTCATGATTATTCTTTTGCGGCGTTCATCTTCAGGTATGCATTGATGAATCCGTCGATTTCGCCGTCCATTACCGCCTGAATGTTGCCGTCCTCGTAGCCTGTTCTTGTGTCCTTTGCAAGAGTGTAGGGCATGAATACGTAGGAACGGATCTGTGAACCCCATTCGATCTTGGTCTTAACGCCCTTGATATCGTCGATCTTGTCAAGCTTTTCGCGCTCTTTGATCTCCATGAGCTTGGATTTGAGCATCTTCATTGCAGTTTCTCTGTTCTGAAGCTGGCTGCGCTCTGTCTGACATCCAACAACGATACCTGTGGGAATGTGGGTGATTCTGATAGCGGAGTCAGTTTTGTTAACGTGCTGACCGCCGGCACCGGATGAACGGTGTGCTGTGATCTCAAGATCTTCTTCCTTGATCTCTATGGTGTTGTCATCCTCAAATTCGGGCATTACTTCGATAGATGCAAAGGATGTCTGACGTCTGCCGGATGCATCAAAGGGGGATACGCGAACAAGACGGTGAACGCCGTTCTCACCCTTGAGGTAACCGTATGCGTTCTGGCCCTCGATCATGATCGTAGCAGACTTAAGACCTGCTTCTTCGCCGTCAAGCCAGTCAAGAAGCTTTACGTTGTAGCCATGCTTTTCACCCCAACGAGTGTACATGCGGTAGAGCATCTGCGCCCAGTCCTGAGCTTCAGTACCGCCGGCACCGGGATGGAAGGAAACGATGGCGTTGTGAGTGTCGTATTCTCCGGAGAGAAGGATCTCGATTCTCTGGCGTTCTTCTTCCTCTTCGATCTCTTTTACCGCAGCCTCAACCTCTTCGATGAGGGATTCATCATTTTCTTCGATCGCAAGCTCTGCGAGGGTAATAGTATCTTCGAGCTTTGCTTCAAGAGATTCATACTTTTCGATCTTATCCTTAAGGCGCTTGATCTCTTTGAGGATCTTGCCGGAGTTTGCCTGATCGTTCCAGAACTCGGGGGATGTGGTTGTCTCCTCCATTGCGGCTGCCTTTGTACGCAGCTCGTCAATTCGAAGAGCGCTGCCCAGTTCAACTATATCTGTTCGGAAATTTTCCAGTCTGTATTTTGCTTCTTCAAGTGCGATAATCAAGGATGTATCCTCCAAATAATTAGTTCAGTTT
Organism: Clostridia bacterium; assembly: GCA_017935805.1. Next base: position 2,026 of record JAGBGV010000071.1, read on the forward strand.
AATTTTGATCTGTCGGGCTTATACTTCCACGTATTCAAGCTCGACTTCTTTTTTTGCTCGTTTCGGCTCGCGCTTCAGAGGATCATATCTGAAACGACGGCAAGCGTGTCCTGCTGACACAACACCGTATTTCGAGCACAGCATAGTGTCGGGATCTGACAGAGTTTTTGCTTCTTCACAAAACTTACAGTATTTTTCGATCTCGTTCCGTTTCACGATAATTTACTCCTGCGCATATTTTGGCAATTTTAGTTTACTCCTACTATTATATATAATATTGCCGCAAAAATCAATACCCATGCGTAAAGTAATTTCTTTTCCGACAGCGAGAACAGATCAAAAATGTCACAAGCAGAGCGAAAATTATCAGAGCAGCACGAATGAGAGAAAGCTCTGTTTGCGGGCTGAAGGTACTTGCGACCGGCGAGAGAGGATTGATTGACGCATAAACGGCTCCGCCTGCTGCAAGAAACGCTCCTTCAGCAATCTTTGTGCAGATGTAATATTTCATCGGAATACCCAAGCTTGCCGTGAAGTTACAGCACTGCATCAGAACAGCCAATCCTGAATACCCCACTGCAAATCCTGTCAGCGCGGCACCGAGGATTCCCCCGACCTGTGCGCCGTAAAGTGACCCGCAGGAAAACTCAAACAGTACTGTAAAGATTTGGGCAAAAACAGGCAAAACCGAGGACAACAGTACGGCGGATACTCTGAAGAACACGATGTATCCCGTGATTGCAAGGCAGGAAAGTGATGCGTCGTGAATTGCATTGCACAGGGCAGACGACAGCCCGCTCTTTGCTGTAAAGTCCGCGGAAGCGGTATTCGTATCATTCTTTGGCAGGCATATCCGAGACAGGACAATACCCGAGATGAAGCAGAACAAAATCTGCATGACAAACAAATACACACCGAAATTACCGCTGCCCCACCATTTCCCCACCGCCCCCACAAGAAACGCGGGACTTGTATGAGATGATATGGCGCACAAAACACCGGCTTCCCGTGCATTTATCCGCTTATTCCCGCAAAGCCTTGCCGCACCAGCCGCACCAATTGGGAAGCCGCATAAGAGACCGCAAAGTATTACCTGTGCGGTGCAGCGAGGGAGTCGGAACAACTTCTCCGTGGGGATAAGAGAGTACAGCGGCTCAAGCAGGTCAAGTGAAATTATGACTGAGGAGATGACCATGTACGGGAATAATGGCGGAAGTACGCGTTCAATTACAAGGGTAAGAGATTCTCGTGCGGCACTTGAGGCTTTATCCTCAAAAATAAGCAGCAGTATTAGAATTGCACAAACGGCAAGGGCTGCGACTGATGAATATGTTTTTCGCTTTATCATGGTCTACTCCGTTTTATTTGCCGCATTACCCGAGGCATCACGGCATAAAATATCACAGTAGATTTATATGCTGCGGAGGGGATCTGTTTGCCGAGAAAAAATTATAGAAAAAAGAAGCTGTACGAAAGATTTGCGCAGCTTTGTGAGGTGGATTCGGATATTGTGGCGTCTTTGCCTGTGTTTATCATACGAGGAGAGCACGAGGTGGAGGTGGACGGTTGTCAAGGAATACTCGAATATGAGCCGGAGAGGATAGTCCTTGCCATAAAGAACGGGAAATTCACTGTTGTGGGGAGATGTCTTACGCTGTCGGATTTTCGTTCGGGTGTGCTATACATTAGAGGGGATATTCGCGCGGCGGCATTTGGAAACGTTAGAATCGAGGAGGAGAGGATTTGCTGAAGCGGATTCGGAATTATTTGTGCGGCTGGCGGGAGATTACCATATGTGCGGATCAGCTGAGGGCTGCTTTTGATCTGATATACAAAAATGAGCTTTCATTTGCCTCTGAGAGGCTTGGGGAGGACGGGAGTGTTACATTTACTATGCGAGAGAAGGACTGCCGCCGGTTCTTTGCTATAACGGAAGAGGTGGGCATTACATATGAGTCCTCCCAACTTTTTGGATTGCCTGTGACGCTTGGCTTTCTCCGACGCAGACCGATGATACCGCTTGGAATCTTCTTGCTTCTCGGGTGGTTGTTTTACTCCGAAAACCTTGTGTGGGATATTCGTATAGAAGGCAACACCAAGACAGAAACCGCAGAAATAGTCAACTACCTTGAGGAGCTTGGATTCGGAGTAGGCACATATTATCCGTCGGTAAACTTTAACCAGCTTCACGCAAATTATGTTGCCGGGCAGGACGACATTGCGTGGCTGTCAGTCTATATGCACGGTACTGTGGCAGAGGTTCAGGTAAAGGAGATGTATAAGGACGAGCGTGTAAAGCCCGGAGAGAACACATACGCAAATGTTGTGGCAACGTCAGCGGGAGTGGTGGAATCGCTCAATGTATATGAAGGGCAGGCGGCAGTGAGACCGGGAGATATTGTTGTGCCGGGACAGGTGCTGATATCGGG
>JAGBGV010000072.1 GCA_017935805.1 Clostridia bacterium
CTGTGTTGATCTCTACTCTTGTTACTACGGTATCAGAATACTCCTCAGGTGCATCCTTTGATAAGCTGTACTCCACCCTCGGGGATAGCATATGTCATGTACTCCGTGACGGTGAAGTGCGCGAGTGCTCGGTATCTGACATTGTTCGATATGATCTCGTATACCTCTATCCCGGTGACACGGTTCCCGCTGACGGAATACTGCTTCGTGGAGAGGTGTCCTGCGATGAATCGCCACTGACCGGCGAGAGTAAGAAAGTTGCAAAAATAGTTGACATTGCCGCCATAAACTCACTGCGGAGAGGTGCGGATTACGAACTCTGCACAGGTAACAGCACAGCCTTATTCAAGGGCAGTAATGTGGTGTCCGGTAGTGCACTGATGCTTGTTCTGTCAGTCGGGGAAAGCACGATGTACGGGTCAATTGCCGCTGAGCTTGCAGACGAAGAAAATGTCAGCCCACTGAAGAACAGGTTATCACAGCTTGCGCGTACCATCTCAAAGATCGGCTACGTTTCTGCAATCATCGTGGCGGTAGTGCATCTTGCTGACGCGTTCTGGTTTGATGCGGGCTGCAATGCCGGAGTTGCTCTCGCTCGTCTGCAGGATGTCAGGCTTGTTGTGTCAGAGCTGGTACAAGCGTTGACTATGGCAATTTCCATCGTAGTCGTTGCTGTTCCAGAAGGCCTGCCAATGATGATCACCGTAGTACTGTCGTCCAATATGAAACGAATGCTGAAGTCAGGAGTGCTGGTGCGGCGGCTTGTGGGAATTGAGACTGCCGGCAGTATAGACATTCTTTTCACAGACAAAACAGGTACACTGACCACGGGAAAGCTGAAGGTCAACTGCGCTGTGACAGCCGATGGAGAGTATTCATCCGCGAGATCCCTTCCCTCCTCGATATACCAAAGCTTAAAAAACGGCGGTATTGCCTGTGCGGCAGTATTCAATCAAACCGAACGTGCTCTTTCAGATTATTTGGGCATAAAAAGCGCTCGCCAGACAAGCGAAACCTGCAACATTATTCCCTTCGATTCCTCACGAAAATTCTCCGCCGCAAGGTACAAAGGAAAACTTTATATTCGCGGTGCGGCTGAATATCTGCTTCCGTCATGCACATCTTACATGACCAAGGATGGCGGCTCTGTTCCGCTGGATGATGAAATGCGGCAAAGACTTGAAAAGAGGATATCACATTATGCAAAGTTATCCTGCAGGGTTCTTATCCATGCAGAGGGAGATTCGAATTTGCTTGAACCCTTGCGTACTACTGCCCCCTCCGCGGCAACCCCGCTTACCTTTGTCGCACTTTATATCATACGTGATGAAGTTAGAGCCGAAGCTGTTTCTGCAGTAAAAGACTGTCAAGCGGCAGGTATTCAGGTGGTCATGATCACGGGAGACAACAGCGAAACCGCCGCCGGAATTGCTGCGGAATGTGGGATACTGTCTAACGGATACTCGGTGTTCAGCGGAGCAGGATCTCTTGAATCGACGCTCTCCAAAGGAAATGATGTGATCCTTGACGGGCAGACTTTACGCAATATGACAGACGCGGAAGTCGTCGCACTTCTCCCTCAAATGAGAGTTATTTCCCGTGTCACGCCATCAGACAAAAGCAGACTTGTCAAGCTCGCCAAATCTGACGGTCACATCACAGGTATGACAGGTGATGGGATCAACGATGCACCTGCTTTGAAGTCAGCCGACGTAGGCTTTGCTATGGGCAGCGGAACTGATATTGCCCGTCAGGCAGGTGATATAGTTATAACAGACGACAACTTTGTTTCTATCACCCAAGCGGTTTTGTTCGGACGAACAATATTCGCAAGCATTCGCAAGTTCATCACTTTTCAGCTAACGATGAATCTTGCCGCAGTCGGTGTTTCGGTGCTCGGAACGATTTTCGGTATCAACAGTCCTGTAACGGTGATACAGATGCTGTGGGTGAATATAATAATGGACACACTCGGATCTCTTGCTTTTGCGGGCGAGCCTGCGCTCAGGGAATCAATGCACAGACCACCCGTAAAGCGTGACGAGCATATTCTCACACCGTCAATGATGTGGCAGATACTGCTGACCGGAGGTTATGCGGTTGGTCTATCAATGTACTTTCTTCTGTCGCAAAACATACGCCATATGTTCGGCGGCGGTGAGATATATCATTTGACACTGTTTTTTGCACTTTTCGTGTTCATGGGAGTCGGAATCGCTATGTGTACCCGAACAGAGCGAATTAATCTCCTTGCGCATATGAGTGGCAACAAGGCGTTTACCGTAATAATGCCCGCCGTTGCCGCAATACAGTTGCTCATTATCTATTTCGGAGGTGAAACCTTCCGCTGTGTTCCTCTTGACGGCCACGAGCTGATCATTTGCGCCGCATTTGCTATGACAGTCATACCGGCAGATACTATCAGAAAGGGTATTTTTGCAATGACGAAGCGGTATAAAAGCAAATAGAAAAAACGCACCTGAACATTTCTGTCCGGGTGCGTTTATTTGATCGATATTACTTTGTGATTGTGATCTTGTTGATTACGCCTGCCTTGTCGGGGTCGATACCGCGAACAATTGTCATGCAGCAAGCAACAAGCTGGAAGAACATAACAGCCATATATGTAAATGTGAACTCGTTTCCTGTGTTCGGAAGAACGAATGCTGTTGTTCCTTCGGGAGCAAGCTTTGCGTCATCTGTTACAACCACTACATCAGCGCCTACGTTAAGAAGCTTCTTGCAGATCTCAGCGGAGTCATCCTCAGTCTTGCCTGTGGGATTGAGAACGAATACGAGATCGCCTTCCTTAAGCTGAGCAATAGGACCGTGGTGGAAGTCGGATGTAGGATAGCCCTTCATCTTGAGCTTGTTAGTTTCAAGCATCTTCAGCGCGCCTTCAAGTGCGATGCAGTAAGAAATGCCTCTTCCGAGAAGAACAGCTCCCGGGATGTTTTGATACTTTTCGGCAAACTTCATGATATCGTCAAACTTTGTATCAAGCAGTTCCTGTGCCTTTGCAGATACACCGCGGAAATCTTCGATCATAGCTTCATTTTCTGCCCAAACAGCCGCCATTGTACCGAGGATCATCTTCTGTGTTGTGAATGTCTTTGTAGCAGCGATACTTGCTTCGAAGCCGCAGCCGCAGAAGAGGTGGTAGTCAGCGCACTTTGCCATGGGAGATTCAGTATTGTTTGTTACAGCAACTGTGATAGCTCCGTCAGCCTTTGCGGATTCAAGTACTGCAAGAACGTCTTCTGCCTTACCGGACTGAGATACGCCTACAACAAGCATACCGGAAAGGTCTATGTGTGCACCGTACTTTGTGAATACGGAGGGTGTACCGAGTGTGCAAGGAACGCCGGCAAGGATTCCGAACAGATACTGTGCGTAAACGCAAGCGTGGTCGGATGTGCCGCGTGCAGCAAAGTAGATAGACTTAACGCCTGCTGCCTTTGCCTTAGCTACGATCTCGCGGATTGTGTCAAGGTTGATGTCCAGCACACGGGCAAGGGCTTCAGGCTGTTCTCTGATTTCTTTTTCGAGATTGATCATGGTAATTTATCTCCATTCATTTGATTTTTATATAAGTGCCAGGGTCTTCAGTATGAAAATACCGATAAATATCGTCACAACGCAGATGAGCGTCGAGAGAAGCAAAATTTGTGCGGCAAGATCATGGTCATTATCCATTTTCTTCGCCATAATATAGCTTGTTATAGCAGTAGGAGAGCCGAAGCAGATGAGAACCACGCCAAGTGATGGACCGCGGAATCCCAAAAGCGCCGCAACAGTAACAGCCAGTGCCGGGACAACAACAGTTTTGCATGCTGCACCAACGGCCGCATATCCCACTCTTCCCTTCAGGCTCTCGGGCTTGAAATTTGCGCCAAGGCTTAAAAGTGCCAGGGGCGTTGCAAGAGCAGAGAGATAATTGAGTGTCTTGTTTGCCGCTGTAAAGAGTTCGATATCAAAAATCATAAACGGCAACGCAAGTACAACCGCAATTATAAGCGGATTGGTTACAACATTTTTGATAATTCCGGCAACGGATCGCTTGTCCAGCTTGTGTTTCTCACTTCCCGAGAAAACTGACAGAATTATTATCGAATATGAATTGAACATAATGATAATAAACGGCATTACGATAGCAATAGCCTTGCCGCCTGCCTCGCCAAACATATTCACTGCCAGCGGAACACCAAGTATGGCAAAATTCGATCTGCACACACCCTGAATAAATGAACCGCGTTTCGACTGATCTTTAATAATCAGAACTGTTATAACCGCTACAAGAACAAACACAGATGTAACGGAGATAACAAGGAACAATACAAGCTCTGCGTCGAAATCATCGGAAATACTGCAAGATGCTACCTCAAGGAACAGCATTACAGGAAGTGCGATCTTAAAAACGATCCAGTCTGCGACTTCTGTAAACGAATCTGTGAGCTTTCCATATTTTTTCAGTATGGCACCGAGCACCACAAGCAAAAATATGGGAAGGATCGAATTTATGCTGTAAACAAGGTTATCAAGCATTAATTATCGCCACCTTTGAAATAGTCGTCTATTCCGTCTGCAATAGACTGAGCAAGCTCGCTCTGCCACTGCGGATCCATCATTTTTGCCGCATCAGATTCGTTTGTTGCAAATCCTATCTCAATAAGAGACGCAGCCGCAAACGTTTCACGCGTCAGGGCAAGCGAATAATCACTTTTCAGCATTACTTTTGATACATCAAGTTGATTTGTTCCGATTGCATTCGATATGCTGGTCGCAATCTTTTCAGACCAGTCGTTCTTCTTGCGTGCGTTTTGCTCGTAGCAGATCCAAAGACCCGATACTGATGTATCTTCGTTGGAGTTTACATGAATAGACACAAGGTAATCAATATCAAGTGTATTCACATAAACAACACGTTCAGCCGCGCTGAAAATATTGTTTTTGTTAGTATCCCAGGACGGGATATCGTCGCCGGTATGGGTCATGATAGTGGTATAACCAAGCTCTGTGAGATCCTCTTCAAGCTTTTTCGCTATCGCAAGGTTGATATCTTTCTCCAAGGTACCGTTAAGTCCCTCAATCCCTTCACCGCATCCACCGTCCATAAATCCGTGCCCGGGATCAATGCAGATAACGACGCCCGTATCTTCCGGAGGCTCATCCGTGGGATCATCCCCGTTCTGCGGGTGTCTGCCAATACCGACTGAAGGAGAAGCGTAAGTGATCTTTTCTTCCTTATCGTTACTTTCTCCTTTATTTCCGGAGTTACTGCATGCAGTCATTGATGTCAACGCCATTACCGCAGCAAGCAAACCGGCAATAAGCTTCGTATTATTTAATAAGCTCATACTTTATCTTGCAGAGAGAACATCAGCTTCGTATTTCTTTACGTCTGCGATCCAAGCATCACCTACAGGAACATTCTGCTGTGCGCAGTAAGCATCCCAAACGAAGCCGAACGGAAGTGTCTTTATCTCTTCAAGGTAAGCAAGACGGCTTGTGAAGTCTCCCTCAGCCTCAAACTTCTGAAGCATTGCAACAGGTTCAAGTGCAGCCCAAAGCAGTGCTTTTTCCATGTTGCGTGAGCCGATAGCCCAGCAAGCGATTCTGTTGATAGAGCCATCGAATAAGTCAAGTCCTATGTGAACTCTGTTTTCGTATCCGCCGCGCTTGATCTCAGTTGTTATAGCCTTAAGCTCGTCATCAAGAATGACAACGTGGTCGCTATCCCAACGAACAGGACGGGAAACATGAAGCATTACACCGTCAAGATATGTAAGAACGCCGGAGATCTTATCGGAAACTACCTCTGTGGGATGGTAGTGACCTGTATCAAGTGTGAGAAGCTTACCGTGCTTCATTGCACAACCCATGTAGAACTCATGTGAGCCTATGGTACAGCTTTCAGCACCGATACCGAACACCTTGCTCTCCAGTGAGTCAAGATTGTACTTGTCATCTGTCTTTACAGCAAAGATCTCGTCATAAGACTTCGCAAGGTTTTCTCTTTTCTTTGCGCGGTTCACGGGAATGTCCTTAAATCCGTCAGGGACCCACAGGTTATTGCAAGAGGTCTGACCCAGCTCACGTCCGAAATATTCGGAAATGAGTCTGGACTGAATACCGTGCTCTACCCAGAACTTACGGATAGATTCGTCATCATTTGAGAGAGTAAATCCGTCAGCGGAGAGAGGATGGCTGAAGAATGTGGGGTTAAAGTCAAGACCGAGGCCGTTTTCCTTTGCCCACTGTACCCAAGATGTGAAGTGCTCGGGAGCGACTTCGTTTCTTGCTACCTTCTTGCCATTTGCATCAAGGTAGATCGCATGAAGAGACAGCTTCTTCTTACCTGGGATCAGTTTATTCGCAAACTCGAAGTCAGCACGAAGCTCGTCAAGATTGCGTGCTTTTCCGGGATAGTTACCGGTTGACTGGATACCGCCGGTCAGTTCTCCGTCTGGAGATTCAAAGCCGGATACGTCATCTCCCTGCCAGCAGTGTATGGATAC
>JAGBGV010000073.1 GCA_017935805.1 Clostridia bacterium
GCCGCTGTTGCCGCATACATGAGTCGCTCGCGCTGCTTTACTGAATATCCCTCGCCTTCACTATCCGCACCTCTGAAAAGCACATCCCATATTTCACTTGCCGCGAACATTGCCGCTTCACGGGAGATGTCACATGACTTCGGTGAGAAATATGACTCGATCGCATGAGCAAGTGCGTCAAGTGCAGTTGATACAGTGTACTTGTCTGCCATTGTGCAAGTGTACTTCGGGCAGATGAAAGAATACTTCGCATAAGCGGAGCCGGTTTTGAATGTGCGCTTTTTTGTTCCGTCTGCTATAGTAAGAACGGAGTATCTGCAAGCCTCACTTCCTGTTCCCGCAGTAGTGGGGATCGCAACAATTGGTAAACAGTCATTCACGCGAATGCTGTCGTCAAAAAGATCCATGATTCCGCACTGGGGGTTAGCCGCATATCCCGCAATAGCCTTTGCCGCATCTATGGCAGAACCGCCACCGATACCGATAACGAAATCGCATCCTTCATCTCTTGCCACCTTGCCGCCCTCGTAACACATGGGAGCCGGTGGATTTTCGGGTATGCCCTTGAATCTAACATAAGAGCATCCTGCCGCAGTAAGTGCCGCATCAACGTCAGCCATAGCACCGCACTTGTCTGCAGATGTACTTCCCGTTACCACAAGCGCTCTCTTTCCGAGAGATCTGAAAATTTCCTTGTTTTCTGTAACGCAGTTGTTACCGGTTATAAGTTTCACCGGCTTGTGCGCTGAAAAATCCATAGATTCCTCCATAATATCATATTATCAAAATTCAATCCTATATATTTTAACAGAAAAGTATCTTTCGCGCAATGGCAAAATCGTGGATTTTCTTTCGAGGCTTACGCAGGAGACTTAGAAGATACTACCAATATCGGACATATTTTTTCATGCAATATGCAATAACTGTTATTAAATTTCAAAAACCATCTTTTATTTGCTGTTACTTTATGGTACAATATATATGTAAAAAAATATTCAGCGGAATACACCGCAGATAGGAGCTTATTATGTTAAAAGGTATTTCAAAAATCATCTCCCCCGATCTTCTAAAGGTTCTGGCACAGATGGGCCACGGCGACGAGATCGTATTCTCCGACGGTCACTTCCCCGGTGAGAGCATCGGTCGTATCGTTCTTCGTGCTGACGCTTGCGGCGTTCCCGAAATGCTGAAGGCTGTTCTTCCTCTCTTCCCTCTTGATACATATGACAATAACGTGTATCTCATGGACAAGACAGAGTCCGACAAGGATCTTGATATTCCGATCTGGGAAGAATATAAGCAGATCACCGCTGAATACACCGACAAGGAACCTGTATTTCTTGAAAGATTCGAATTCTATGAAAGAGCAAAGAAGGCTTACGCTGTTGTTGTAACAGGCGAGGGCGCAATCTACGCAAACGTTATTCTCAAAAAAGGTGTTGTTAAATAATGGCAGACAAAAAAGACGAGATCATCTCCATGCAGCTTGACCTCATCCGCAAGATGACGGAGAACAACATCAAGCGGCTGTCCGACGACATTTGGGGACCCTCTCGCAATGCAAAAACCACGCCGAAGCCTCCTCAAGGTTCAGGAAATTCTTCTGTGAATGCGTCATCCGACACAAAATCCCCGGATGAAAAGTATATCCAATCATCCGACGGCGGAGACGGTGGCGCGCCTGTAAAAGCCGAAGAGGACATTCCCCCGAAAGAGGATATCGCAGAGCTTAAAAAGGAGCTTGATTCCTACATAGGGCTTGAGGAAGTTAAAAAAGAGGTCAAAAACCTCATTAATATGGCAACTGTATATAAGCTGCGCCGAGACAATGATCTTCCCACCACCGATATGTCACTGCATATGGTGTTCTCAGGGAACCCCGGAACAGGTAAGACAATGATCGCCCGCTTTATGGCGAGAGTGTATCATTCTCTCGGGCTTCTTTCCAAGGGTAAGCTTGTTGAGGTTGACCGAAGCGGACTTGTTGCGGGATACATAGGTCAAACTGCAATAAAGACCGCAAAGGTGCTTGAGGAAGCAAGTGGCAGCGTGCTGTTCATTGACGAAGCATATACCCTTACCTCAAAAACTGAAAATGACTTTGGATTTGAGGCAGTTGACACTATTCTCAAGGCAATGGAAGACAACCGCGATGACCTTGTTGTTATAGTAGCGGGATACATTGAGTTAATGGAAGAATTCATTGACTCCAACCCCGGTCTACGCTCAAGATTCAACAAATATATCGACTTCAAGGATTACACAGCTGACGAGATGTTCGACATATTCAAGCTGAACTGCGAAAAGGCATGTTATGTTCTTGATGAAGATGCGGAAAACGAGGTCAAGGGTTACTTTGCAGCGGTCGGAGAGGCGGCAGGTGAGTTCGGTAACGCTCGCGGTGTGCGTAACACATTCGAGAAGTTGCTGACTGAACAGGCAAACCGCATTGCGGAGATGGAAACTGTATCCAGAGACGATCTGATGAAGATAACTAAGGCTGATGTTCTCGCGGCTCTTTACGAAGCGGAGGAGAACAGCGATACAGCCGACAAAAATGACGAAAAACAATAACAAGAGAGGTATGCAATGGATTCTCGTGAGCTTGTTAATTTGGCAATAGAGGCAATGGGCAAAGCGTACACCCCCTACTCGAATTTCAAGGTAGGCGCGGCACTTCTTACAGATGACGGAGAGGTGTATATTGGCTGCAATATTGAGAATGCGGCTTACTCCCCCACAGTTTGTGCGGAAAGAGTTGCGTTTTTCCCTGCAGTTCGCGACGGTAAACGCAAATTCACCAAGATCGCGGTTGTGGGCGGCATGAACGGAATGCTTTCTTCATTCACTTATCCCTGCGGTGTGTGCAGACAGGTCATGCGCGAGTTCTGTGACGACGATTTCGTTCTGATTGTGTCCGACGGAAAGGATATCAAGGAGCACACACTTGCTGACATTTTGCCTTTCTCATTCTCTCCGAAGGATCTGGCGTGAGGTACGCCTATGAGAATGTTTGACATAATCGCAAAAAAGCGTCACGGTGAAAAGCTGACTGACGGGGAGATCAAATTCTTCGTTGATGGCTACACTCACGGTGATATACCTGACTACCAAGCATCTGCGTTGTGCATGGCGATATGCTGCCGCGGCATGGATGAGGAGGAATGTTCAGCCCTCACATATCACATGATGAACTCCGGTGACACTGTGGATCTGTCTTCACTTCCCTGCACAGCGGATAAGCACAGCACCGGCGGCGTTGGAGACCTTACATCTCTTGTAATAGCTCCAACCCTCGCATCTCTTGGTGTGAACATCGCAAAAATGTCCGGCAGAGGCCTCGGTCATACAGGCGGAACTATCGACAAGCTGGAATCTATCCCCGGATTCTGCACCTCTCTTACAGGAGAGCAGTTCATGAAGCAGGTACGGGATATCGGTGTTGCAATAATCGGTCAGACGGCAGACCTTGCTCCCGCTGACAAAAAGCTATATGCCCTCCGCGACGTTACCGCAACCGTTGAGTCTCTCCCCCTTATCGCATCAAGCATCATGTCAAAAAAGCTGGCGGCAGGAGCAAACACCATCGTTCTTGACGTAAAATACGGTAGCGGCGCGTTTATGAAAACCGCAGAGGACGCAGTTAAACTGGCAGAAGCAATGGTTAAGATCGGTCGCGACATGGGACGTAATATGGGCGCACTCGTTACATCAATGGAGTTCCCTCTCGGTCGAAAGATCGGCAATACTCTTGAGGTCATCGAAGCAGTAGAGATACTTCGTGGCGAGATCGGTGGAGACGCAAAGACCGTATGCGTAAATCTGGCGGCAAACATACTCTCCCTCGCAAAGGGCATCGAAATTGA
>JAGBGV010000011.1 GCA_017935805.1 Clostridia bacterium
ACTGAGGCCTTCGCCGTTACGGTTTATCACCATGCTGTAGTCCTTGTAAGCATAAACCGTAAACTCCCTCGCACCGCGCTCGATCGGAACAAAGTACAAATACACGGAATTAGAGAAAATCTTATGCCAGAAGAGCACCTCTTTGCCGGTCTGCAGCTCAATTTCCGTCTTGTAACTTGACGGCTCAAATCCCAGCGGAATATCCGATGTCAGACTGAGTAGCTCAGCCCATGTACGGCCGTAGTGGTGTACATTTTCACGGGTTATCTCACCAAGCAGTTCAAACTCGTTTACTTCCTCATCTGCAAAATTCATGTAGCTCCAGAATGTTACCTCGTCGTCTTTCTCCAGCCTGAGAATGAACGTGCACTCTCCGCTTCCCGCACCGCTGCCTGCCGCAACCACCTTGCCGTAGTCGAACTCTACTCCCTCGGGTAAGGGTGCAGTCGTGGTATAGGTCGTAAGCCCGAAATCGGTAGTGTAGTAGACCGTGATCCGCTGAGCAGAAGAAAGAATTGCCGGGAAGTAATAGTGGATCCAACCGCCGATCGGTGTGCCGTGAGCAGTGACGATACTGCCGCTCTTCTTTGCAATTTCAGCCGCAAACTCTTCGGGGTCCCAATTCGCCGCGTGTTCCGACATTTCTCTGCGCTTGCGGTTTGCTTCAAACAGGTCTTCAATGGTTTCGTATTCAGCAAACGATCCCCATTCCTTAGCTTCAGCAAACCTCTTATCAAGGTCATAAATATCACCGATAGTTTTGTATTCTGTAATATCACCAATCACTACTGTGCCGTCAACGATTGACGCATCTCCCACCTCATAGTAGAACTCGTCGTAGGAGGTAACGTAATACATGATGGTCTGCTGAATGTCTGCTACATTTTTATTGGTAAAGCGATACTTAAAATTGCCGTTTTCGTCAAGATACAGGAGACAGGATGCTCCCTCTCGATTGGGATTGAACTGACTGCAACCCTTTGAAGTGAAGATGTAATTACTGCCAATGCTGTAATATGACCAAGTGAAGATTATCGCACCGTCCACCTCAAACAGAGCATGGTGGCAGTTGCCGTACATGTCGTGAGGTTCAGATGTTGTGAGATAATGTCCGAATGCCTCGATCTTATAGACCGAATCGCGTCTCATGAAAAGAGTAACAGGCGTTGACAGACCCGTGACGTATACGGTGTACTCGTCAGCAGGATACATTTCGGCGCCTTCAACCACACTCATAGTGTTAGTCAGGTCATCCACATCCACCGTGATATTTGTTCCCCGGATCTTCCACTCAGTCGCACCATCGAATCGGAATTTCTTTACTCCGAGATCGTAGAGAATGAATGTGACCTCGCGCTCAATCACCTCGTAAGAGTAATCGGAGTAGAAATGGGCAGTTACGTAGTGGATAACGCCTTCTTCCACCTCGTCAACGATGAGATACGGGAAGTCAAGGCCACCTCTTCCGGGTAAATCATATACTCCATCAACCACCGGCCAATCGCCCGGGTCGTAATCCTCCAGATAGAAGCATTCTTTCGCGTAGTCCTGTATTGCATCCTTTGTGGGAATGATACCTGTTTCCGTAAGACTTTGAATGATGTAGCGTGTCAACCCGCCTTTGTCGTAATCCTTTGTTATGTCGGGCAGGTCATACAATCCCGTACATGAGAGATACCGATGAAGTGCCGCCTTTGCTTCAGTATCAACGGCAATCCATTCACCGCAGGCAACGTATACGCCGTTCACTCCGACTTGCACTGCACATGTGTTCTTGCCAAGTTTCAAGGTTCCGATAGGCTCACCCGTTGCTGTGAAGTTAAGGTATATTTTGCCGTTATCTCTGTCATAGGTGAAGGATACATCCTTGATACCAAGTCCGTCGCGGGCATAGTATTTTATCTCACCGATCTGATCGCGGTATTTTCTTGGGTCGAGGAACGAGTCGACAGCAAACCGCAGATCGTCAATGCTGTACGCTCCGCCATAGAGTACGCGGTCAAGTATCTCCGCCTCACCGTATGCCGCCACAAGCTCGTCAACGGTTGAAAATGTGGTGACAGTTCCACCCCCACCGTCATACTCTATCCATTCCGCGTCGAGCTTGAATAGGCTGTGTGAGTCCCAATAAGCATCAAAGCTTTCCTGCGAAACGGGTTTGTCATCGATGTAATAACGTATGTTTTTAGTCATTTCAGACTCACTGTATGCCAGCTTGATTACTGAGAAAGTGTCACCTGAAAATTCTATTTTGCCTATTCCGCTATCGGCAGCACCGCTGGAAAACGAGAAAGTTCCGTCAGATTTCAGTCCGGTCATTCCTCTGTACGGAAGCTCGTGTGCATACACAACATCTCCCTCACGGTGGAGTACCAAAAAGCCTGCGTAATCGTTTGTGTAGCGAGCGATCCATAGTACCATTTCCACTCTGCCATCCCCGTCAAGATCGAGAATGGTGTATTTCTTTAACGAGTACACGGTTCCATCCAGAAACTCCGAAAGGAACTTTTCTTTTTTGGATGTTGCAAGATATATCGGAGTCTGGTTTGCGAGGATGGATTTGAAAACACCCTCGTTTCCGTCTGCCGCGACTGTGATGTCAATAAACTTCCACGCGCCGTCGGAAAGCTTGGTGATGCGGTAGTTTACTGTTGATTTCTTTTCCTGGTAATAGCTGTCGCTGTAAAAATCAACCGTAACTGTATGTATGCCGTTCACCACCGTATCGCCTGTGATAATGAAGGTCACATTGCCGAGTCCGTAGCCGAGCTGAACATGGTTGCCGTTATCGTCAAACTGATCGTCACGGGGTGTGTATCCCGCAAAGCCGAAGCAACGCTCCGCGTAGTCGATCACGGCTGCTCTTGTAGGATTCTTAACCATGTCATTGAGGCAGGATGCAATGTAATCCGTGAATACCAGCTCTTTTTCAATGGAAGAGTCGGGCAAGCCGTTGTTTCCTATCCACCCGAGATATTTTGAAACAGCGCTTCTCGCTTCGTTTGCGTTATTGCCGGAAGTGTCGCCGCACAGAACACCAATGCCGTACATATTCTCGCATACTTCAGCGGTGTTCACACCCTTCTTCAGCGTTCCCACAGGCTCACCTGTCACGGTGAATGTCAGATACATCCTGCCCGACCGCTTGTCGTAGGTTGCAGAGAAATCCTTCGCACCCATGCCCGATAGCGCAGCATATCTTGACTTTGTCATCTTGCCCTGATACTTCCCCGGGTTGATAAATTCGTCAACCGCATCTAGAAATTCCTGCCGTGCATATACGCCGCGAGCGAATCCATTGATCTCGTCAGCGAACTTTTCCAAAAGCTCATCTACTGTTTCAAATTCCACAGTAGTCACATTCGGTGGGATCATCTCCTCGGGCACAGGCAGAACAACGGTCACCTGTCCCATAGTAGAGACACCGAAATTGCTTGTATAGCTGCCAATGCTTGGATATCTCACCGTCACGATGGGATCAAAATTGTCCCCGTGGCGGATTTCCTGCTGTACATATGTACTGCGGCGTGTGAGATAATCGGGCACGGGCATATTGGGATAGCTGTA
>JAGBGV010000074.1 GCA_017935805.1 Clostridia bacterium
CCGTCAGCTATGAAGTCATGATACATGAGTATCGGAATCTTCCTTGTGTCTTCTTCATTCTTTTGACTGCAACCAAAAACTGACACAATGACAAGCAGCAAAACTCCAACAATCAAAACCGATCGTATTTTCATGAAAACCCTCCGTTTATCAGTCGCGGTTATCCTTTTCCGCATCAATAGCAAGCACAAGCATAAGCACATTCAGCGCAAAATCCGGATTTTCTATATCTATGCAGTATGTATCCGTGAACTTGAAGGGTTCTTTCGATATGGAAGCAATTTCATCTCCGTCGGCGGAAACAATTGTGTAATCCCATTCAAAGAAGTCTCCAGTAACGTGCCAGCCGAGGTACTCTATATCAAGCTCAGGTCTGAAAAAGGTGATACGCTTACTGATAATGCCTGCATAGTCGTGACCGATGTAGATCTCAAATCTCGGACGCGCAAAAAGCTGTATTTTTTGCTTGATGGTGCCGAGATACCCGCCGTTTGCACCGTAAACATGAAGGCATTTTCCAAAGGATATCTCGCCCTTTACAATGTAGACAGTATTGCCCGCCTCATCAAAAACATCGTATGAATCCAGCCACGAAAACAATCTCTGCTTAAACATCAATCTCATCATTTAGCCTCCTGACTTAACATCTGAAATAAGACAGTTCGCCCAGAAGCCTGATTTAAGCATCGGAAGTCCGATAAACAGCTTAAGCAGGTCTGAGAACTGCACCGCAAAATATATCCATATAACGTCAACTGACGTGAATCGGCAAAGGACAAATGATATCACACACGGCACGACCCATGTGAAGCCTGAATCAAACAGGAATGTTATGAACGTCTTGCCTCCCGAGCGGATAGTAAAGTATATTACATGGATAACTGCATGTATCGGCAGTGACAGACCTGCAATTGTCAGGCATTTTGTTGCAAGTGAGCGCACCTCAGGCTCGACATTATACATCATCGGAATAAACGGAGATGCGGCAATTATGAGCAGTGCAATGAGCGTGTGAGACACAGCCGTAACAAACAACAGCTTGCGGTCAACATCAATTGCGCCCTCTCTGTCACCCATACCCAGCTTTTGGCCAACCATGATAAGCACAGCCGAGCCCATGGCAAACATAATTACGCAGAACAGATTCCACGCAGTTGTGGTGATATTGATAGCAGCTACAACAACGATACCGTGCTTCGAGTAGTTGCTGTTTATAAATGTCTGTCCGACCGACCAGAGAATCTCATTTATGAGAAGCGGGGTACCTGTCACCATAATGCGCTTAACAAGGGAAAGTGGAATTCTGAATTTTCTGTATGCACCCTCGATAAACTTGAATTTTCCATGATTTACATGTGTTTTCATGACGACATATATCATTTCAACAAATCTTGACATAACAGTAGCTATAGCCGCACCGGCAACGCCCAGCTTCGGAAAGCCGAATTTACCGAATATAAGCAGATAGTTGAATACAATATTCACAACGATAGCGAAAATGCCCGCTACCATGGGAGTAACTGTTTCACTTGTTTCGCGAAGTGTATCCGCATACACCTGAACTATTGCAAAGGGCAAAAGTCCCACAATGGCTACTTTAAGATACCGCTTTGCCTCAGTCAGAGTTGCCGCGATCTGCTCCGGTGTGTTTTCTTCACTGTTCAGAAACATCATCAGCAACTCGTCGTCAAATGCAATGAACAATGCCACCGCCACAGCTGTGATCAGAACAGCGAACACTATCTTGAAGCGGAAGGTATCACGCATTCCCTTCCAGTCGCCGCGCCCGAAAAACTGTGTTCCGAAGATAGAAGCACCGGATAGTCCTCCGAAGATCGCCAAATTGAATACGAAT
This sequence comes from Clostridia bacterium, assembly GCA_017935805.1. The sequence continues at coordinate 1,856 of JAGBGV010000074.1, forward strand.
ATGAGCTGATTCACTATTGACACCGCGCTCATGTGAATTGTGCCGAGGTCTCCGACCATCAGGTTGTCAAGCAGACTGACGAAGTTGGTTATTCCCTGCTGAATGATGATCGGAAAAACGAGTATCCAAAGTACTCTGTAAAATGTTCTATCTCCAATATATTTTTCTTTGAAGTTCATTGCCGTGGTCTCCTGTGTATGCGCCGGGTATGTGCCGGGTATGTGCTGTTGTATTTGCGTAAATTAAAATGTTTCTCTTATAAAGCGGAGCGTGCTTGCAAGCTTTGCCATATCGAGATCCTCACCCTCAACAACGGGAGATTCAAGAGTGATCGTTCCGCAGTATCCGATTTTATTAAGTAAGCCTGCCGTCTTAACAAAGTCCACCGATCCCTCACCGGGATGAAGTATTGGACGGAGTGCTCGGAATTGACGGTATGTTCCCGCGAAATCGCTGATATGAACGTGCTCTATCTTCTCTGTCAGTGCAGAATCGCGAAGTATTCCCTCGATCTGGCGGTGAAGCATACCGAATCGGGTATCAAAGACAAGTCCTCCGTCTCCGAGACATGGGAGCAGCTTGTGCCAGTTATTGCGTGGATCATATATCCTTGATGGAATATTCTCAACAAGCAAGCGAACACCGTATTCCGCCGCTATCTCACGCAGTGTGCAGTATTTTTCAACATTATATTCAATATGCGAGTCGGAGTTATAGCCGCCCCAAAGGTGAATCACCATTCTGTCGATGTTCAACTTTTCCGCGAATGTGCAGTTGTATCTGAACAGATCTATTGCGTCGTGAAGCATAGCCTCTGCGTCATGCGTTTCGCCCCGCTCGATAAGCGCACCTGCATCGGACAACATAGTGCCTATGTCCTTCTCACAATGAATAGTTGCCGCATTCACGCCAAAGCTCTTGATCGCGTCGATTACTTTTTCTCTTTTATCATAGTAAAACTTCAGCATCATCAGTTCAAGACCGTCGCAAAGTCCCTGCTGCTCGAGTCTTTTTATCTCCCCAAGGGCACGCATATAATCATAGCCGTTATCTCTCGCAACCATTGTTCCTGTCGATACATATAAACGCTTCATCTCAAAACCTCATAATTGACCATTTTTCTTCAGAATAATGATACAATATTCTCTCTCATTTGTCAACTGAAAGAAGAACAAGAAATGCATCAAATAATTACTCAATTCTTCAATAAATTCATAAAATATCTATTGTCATCACTTGTGTTCTGTAGTATAATATTGTGGGATGTAATTTTCTCAATGCATTAACGATATGAGGTCAACATGGCAGAATATAACGATATCATAGATAATTCAGACATTAGTCTGCTTTACCCGGACACAGATACTCTGCAAAGATACGCAGTAGGCGGTGCCTCCGCCAAACTCACCGACATCACAACAGAGCAGCTTGAGCTATCATATCTCATGGATCTGAAGACCTGTGATTTCGGTAGTTTTTACACCTCTGACACCGAGGTCATTCTGTACCGTCAGGATACATTTGACGATATGGCAAATGTGCCTGAGCTCTCGGATATCCTCCTTGAAATGATCCCATTTCTCAATGATATAACAGAGCTCCGCCGTCTTGGAAGTGATTCTTCGGCAAGCGGTGACAACTACCTTTACAGCATCGCCGAAGTTGAGCTTTACACCTCTCTTATGGAAATGCTGCGAGATGAGCTGTTGCCCCTTGCACCAAAGCTCAAGAGCAAAGCCTTCAGACGTTTTGCAGAACGGATCAACACCCTCACCGGAAGCGAATACTTTGTTAATATCAACGAACAGCTTAAAGAACTCACTTCCCGTGTACGCGAGATAAAGAGCGTCACCATAGGCGTAAACTTTGATGCACAGCTTCGTGCAGAGCGAGCCGGTGTGCTGTCAATAAACAATGAGCCTTTCAAGTCGGGAGATCTGCTGAACAAAATGCTCCGACTGGACTTCAAGAATGACGACATGACCTGTATTGCTCAGCTTATTCCCTTCAAAAAAGGGCAGTCAGACAATACAGCAATGGCTCTGTCCAACGCATTCAACGGTGCGATAACCGAAATCTACCGCCAGTCCGTGCGCTCATGGAAGAAGGTCATTCAGCATTACGTGCTTGACAACACAGACTTCCTTATCAGAATGATGCCGGAGATCGAGTTTGTTACAAAGGCTTCCGCGCTAATCTCAACCTTGAAGGATAAGGGCTGTCCAATGTGTCATCCCGTTATTCGCCCGATCAGCGAAAAAGCGTTTGATGCGAAGGGGCTCTGCAATCCTATCGTAGCACTAAAGCTGGACGCACCTGTTGTACCGAACGATTTCACATTCGACAAGGACGGCATGATATATGTGCTGACCGGTCCCAACCGCGGCGGTAAATCTGTTATCACCTGTGCAGTCGGTCTTGCATTTGTCATGGCACAGCTTGGTCTGCCCGTTTGCGCCGAATCCTGCGTGATCAGCCCTGTGGATGAGATATTCACTCACTTCCCCACCGGAAGCGAAGACACAATCGACAAAGGCCGACTTGGTGAGGAATGTTCCCGACTCAGCGCGATCTTTGAAGAGGTGACTGAGGACAGTCTTGTACTCCTTGACGAATCTCTCTCTTCAACAGGCTCATTTGAGGGTGCATATATTGCGTCCGAAGTGCTTCACGGATTCTCAATGGCAAAATGCCGCGGTATTTTCTCAACTCACCTTCACGATCTTGCAGCATCTGTTGACTCGATCAACGCTGAATGTATTCCCGCAGGCGGTGTGAGAATAGACAATCTTGTTGCCGCAATAGAGGAAGGCAGCCGCAGCTTCAAGATACGCCGCGAAAAGCCCGACGGAAAGAGCTATGCCCGTGACATTGCC
>JAGBGV010000012.1 GCA_017935805.1 Clostridia bacterium
CATTTTCTACCTCATTATGAATATCCGCGCTCTATGCTGTGGATATGGTTGATGTTACGCAGGCGTGAAAGAATGGAGTTGTAGTGCTCGATATTCTTACATCCTACTGTAAGATTTATGATTATGTCGCTTTCTGTACGTTTCTTTGTGTTAATGGAGAGGAGTGACACCTTCATATCAGCAATAGCCGCGGTGATATTTGCAAGGAGCATAATATCGTTCTCAGCGAATATCTGAAGAACCACCTCGTAAAGAGCGCGTCCTTCGGGTGTGATGAAGCTGTCGTTGTCCCACTCTGCGCGTATCCAACGGTCGGCGTTTTCGGGATTCTTTCTGCCTGCCACCGCATTGGGACAGTCGCATTTGTGAATGGAAACGCCATATCCCTTGGTGACAAATCCAACGATATCGTCGCCCGGGAGGGGATTGCAGCATTTTGCAAACTTGACCTCACAGCCGTATTCGCCGTCGATTATTACACCGCCGGAGGAACGGATGCGCTTGTTGGATTTCGTAGGAACCTGTGCAGTATCGGTGATGATCTGAGCCTGCTCTTCCGGCTTTACAATGCGCTCGTACTCGCTCTTCAGCTTGGAGAGCACCTTGGTCATGGCAATACCGTTGTAGCCGACTGCATTGTAAAGGTTATCTGAGTCCTTCATGCCAAGCTTTTTTGAGGCAGCGGCAATGATATCAGCTTTCTGTGCCTCTGTAGGCTTGACCTTGAATTTCGAGAGCTCCTTATCAAGCTCTGCTATACCGATCTTGATGTTTTCAGGTCGCTTTTCCTTCTTGAACCATGCTCTGATCTTGGAGCGGGCTTCACTGGTCTTAACTATCTTCAGCCAGTCACGGCTCGGACCCTTGGAGGAAGCGGAGGTAAGGATCTCAATGATCTCACCTGTTTGCGGCATTCTGTCAATTGGAGCGATCATGCCGTTGATCTTTGCGCCCACCATTCTGTTACCGATCTGGGAGTGGATGGCGTATGCAAAGTCGATAAGAGTTGCACCCTGAGGGAGAGAGATAACGTCGCCCTTGGGAGTAAACACCAGCGTTTCGTCAGAGAAAATGTCGATCTTAAGGGCGTGCATGAAGTCCTCGGTGTCGATCGCTCCGTCCTCGGTGTCGATAAGCTTGGAGATCCACTGAAGCTTCTGGTCAATGTCCTCCTTGCTCTTTTCACCTGATTTGTATTTCCAGTGAGCCGCGATACCGTATTCAGCCACATGGTGCATTTCCCGTGTTCTGATCTGCACTTCAAAGGGGATACCGTCACGTCCGATAACAGTGGTATGAAGCGACTGATACATATTGGGCTTCGGAGTTGAGATATAGTCCTTGAATCGACCGGGGATACTCTTGAACAGATCGTGGATTATACCGAGAGCGGTGTAACATTCAAGCTCTGTATCGACGATGATTCGGATAGCGTAAAAGTCATAGATCTCGTCAAAGCTCTTGTTCTGGTTGAACATCTTGCGATAGATGGAATAAACCGTCTTAACGCGTCCTTCAAGTGTGAAGTTGATGTTGTATTCCTCAAGCTTTCCCGCAACAAACGCACGGGTATTCTCGATAAAGTTCTGATTCTGTCCGTACTTTTTTTCAATATGGTCGGAAACCTCTGCGTATCCGATGGGGTCAAGATAAGAAAGGGCAAGATTCTCAAGCTCCTGCTTTATCCTCTGCATACCGAGTCGGTGAGCAAGAGGCGCATAAACGTGCATGGTCTCAAGAGCGGTAAGACGGCGCTTTTCATCCTTCTTCACACCGAGAGTTCGCATATTGTGGAGTCTGTCGCAAAGCTTAATGAAGATAACGCGGATATCCTTTGACATGGCGAGGAGCATTTTTCGGATGTTCTCCATGTTCTCCTCTTCCTTGTCCTCCACGTTGATCATCTTCATTTTTGTAAGACCGTCAACGAGCATGGCTACGTCATCTCCGAAAAGCTGCCTGATTATCTCGAGGCTGGTCTTGTCGGGGCAGTCCTCTACAGTATCGTGAAGAAAGGCAGCACAAATGGAGTCCGTATCAAGTCCGAGTCCCGTCACTACCTCCGCAACCGCGATAGGATGTGAAATATAGGGCTCGCCGCTTACACGGAACTGTCCCTCGTGAAGCTCGCGGGCATAAAGGTATGCTCGCTCAATTTTCTCCACGTCATAATTTTTCTCGCTGTTTTCAATTACCGCAAGTATCTTGTCGATATTCGGATTCATATTCACAGCAATTTTTACTTCATTTTCCATAGTCATAATTACTTCTGACCGTAGTCAGCTTTCAATTTTCTGTAGATGTTTGATTTGTCAAGATTGGTTTTTGAGTCCATATAGACGTATTTGAAGGCGTAAATCTCCCTCTCCTCGTCTATCTTTTTTATGTTCAGAATATTCAGCTCACTGAAGGTAGAGAGAATAAACTTCATTTTTACATATCCGATCTTGTAGCCGTGAGTCCGCATCAGGTTTAGTAGCGCACGAATAGAGAATATCTCGTGCTCAACTCGCAGCTCTCTCTTCATTACGCTGTATACCGCACCGAAATCATCCCGCGACGGCACTATATCCTCGGATGCAGCAACGCCAAGCTCCGGCAAAGGAGTCCCCGCCTTAACCGCAGAATAAAGCTCTTTTTCTGCAAGCTCAAGCTTCTCCTGCTCTTCGTTCAACCGTACATCCTTGATTATCATCTGCAGATTCTTCTGATTCTGATATTCATTTATGTCAAGGGTGAACATAATGTCGATCTGGTCGCCGGGGTAAATATCAAGCTCGTCAAGAGTCTGTCTGAAGCACATTGCTGTGACATAGCTTCTGCCGATCTTCAGAGTCAGTCTGGTGTGCTTTCCGCCTCCCACAAGTGCTGTATCGTAAAGGTTTACGTTATACATAACGAATGTGGGCACGGGGTTTGCCGTCCCGTAAGGCTCAAGGTAATATAGCTCATTTGCCTGGTCCATGGTTATATCAGAGGGGATAAGCTCACACTCTGCCTCAAGGACAGTTTCCGAGCCTCCTGCATCAAGGCATTCACGGGCACATTCGTTGATGCGGCGTTTGAATTCATCAAGGTTGTCTCTCTTGATTGTCAGACCTGCGGCAAGCTCATGTCCGCCAAACTTTTCAAGGAGATCACCGCATTTGCTCAGCACCTCAACAAGGTTCATTCCCTTGATGCTTCTGCCGGATCCCTTACCTGTTTCGCCATCCTCCGAGCCTTCGAAGGAAATGAGAATAGACGGGCAGGAGTACTTTTCTGTAATACGGGAAGCAACAATACCGATGATACCGTGATGCCATGTGCTGTCGTCAAGGACGATAACGGGATCACGCTCGAAATCGTGAGTTGCAGTTATCTTCGCATAAGCTTCTTCGGTGATCTTGTTTTCCTCGTCCTGTCGCTCGTGATTAATGTCGCACAGCATCTTTGCGATAGGCTCTGCCGTTTCCATATCCTGTGAAAGGAAAAGCTCAACAGCAATGGATGCATCCCTGATTCTGCCTGCCGCATTGATTCGGGGGGCAATGGTGAATCCGATAAATGATGCTGTCACCTTGCGCTTGGTGTTGTATTTCGACTCGGATCTGGTTGCACCGATAAGCGCTCGAAGTCCGGGACGCTCGGTATTCTCGATAAGAGAGAGACCGTAGCTGACAATCAGTCTGTTCTCATCAGCAATAGGCATAACGTCCGCAACCGTACCGATGGCAACAAGGTCGCAGTATTCACGGGATATCTTGCGTACACACTCAACCTGTGGCAGGTCGGGATTCAGCAAAGACTCCACCGCACACAGCACCTTGAAAACAACGCCGACGCCTGCAAGCTCCTTGAATGGGTACGGACAGTCAGGCTGACGGGGGTTGATGACAGCCACAGCCTCGGGTATTTCCGCATGACATTCGTGGTGATCTGTTACCACAACATCCACACCCAGCTCCCGTGCAAGTGCTATCTCACATGACGCGGTAATGCCCGTGTCAACGGTGATTATCAGGTTGCATCCCTCATCCGCAAGACGCTTTATTGCGTTTTCCGACATACCGTAGCCCTCACCTGATCGGCAGGGGATATAGTATGACACCTTTGCTCCGAGAGAACGGAGATACAGATAAAGGCAGCTTACAGAGGTTACGCCGTCCACGTCATAGTCGCCGTAGATGACGATTCTCTCACCGTCCTTCACCGCACGCACGATGCGCTCCGCCCCTGCTCTCATGTCCTTCATAATGAACGGATCATGGATCTGCTCTTCCTTTTTGGAAAGGAAATTTACTGCCATACGGGGATTTGTGCACCCGCGATTAAAAAGGAGCCGGGCGGTAGGCAGTCTTATGCCAAGCTCCTGTGCGATCTCGCGCACTGTCGGGTCGTCCTGCATCTGACGGTGAGTTGCAGTGACCGCCCACTTATTCTTCAAAAACATTATACACTTCTCGCTTATATATTTATTTTTATTATTATCAAATTCAATTCAAGCCGTCGCCACAGTGCTCGATTATCTTAGTTATCTTAATATCGGGCAGCTTATTTTTCTTCTTTTTGTCAAACACAGCAATGCAGTAAAAGCTGAGTGCAAAGCCCACTACTGCCGACAGAACTGCCGGAAGCATTGCGCTGAATAAAACATTACCTATATAATAGAACAGACCGCATACAATTATCGGGAGAATAAATACAAGCGCCGCATACCATATCACACGACCGCTGTCCGATTCAACCTCAACCTTGTCTCCCACTACGGCACCGATACTGTTCTGTGCACGTGCGGTCATTGTCTTGCCGTTACCCGCAACAAGACCTGTTATCTCACAGTGTCCGCCGCAGCCGCCGTCGCCGCTTAATTTGTGGCATCCCTCGCACATAGAGGCTCTGCTCACTTCAATAACGGCTACCTTGCCGTCTGTTTCCACTACGACCGCGCGCTGCTGCATATGACACTCCTTGTTTTTTTATTTTCCTTCGTATTTTCCGATGATCTTGCGGGCAACTCTTATGCCGTCCACCGCCGCGCTGACGATGCCGCCTGCATATCCCGCCCCTTCACCGCAGGGGTATATTCCCTTTTTACCGACAGCCACATAGTCCTCGCCTCTGAGGATCCTTACCGGGGCTGATGTTCTTGTCTCAACGCCTGTCAGAGGAACACAGGACTCGTCATAGCCTTTGATCTTTCTGCCGAAGTCCGCGATGCCTGCCTTGAGCATTTCTGTGACAAATCCGGGGAATATTTCGTTAAAATCGCAAGGCTTTACGTCACCGTCACGATATGTGGGTACGATCTTTGAGTATTCCGTGCCACGTTTGCCGTTCATCAGGTCCCCTACAGTCTGCATGGGAGCCGTATATCCACCGCCGCCATGGGTATATGCCAACCGTTCAAGATGTCTCTGGAACTCAATGGCGGAATGAGGATCGTCCCCGTAGTCCTTGGGCAGCACCGACACGCACACAGCCGCATTTGCGTTTCTGCCGTCACGGGCTCTGGTACTCATGCCGTTTGTTACAACGCCGTACTCCTCACTTGCCGATGGAACAACCGTACCGCCCGGGCACATACAGAAGGTGTAGCAGCCTCTCTCACCTCTGCGGTATGAAAGCTGGTACTCCGCGTGACCGAGATATGGATCTCCCGCGTGGTCCTTGAACATTGCTCTGTCAATATCCGACTGAAGATGCTCTGCGCGAACACCTACCGAAAACGGCTTCGGTTCAACTGCAAATCCGCTGTCCAAAAGCTCCGCGTATGTGTCTCTTGCGCTGTGACCTGTGGCGAGGATAAGCACATCAAATGGGATAACCTCGCCCTCAGCCGTCAGCTTGCCGTTTCCGATAGCCTTTGCCGTAGTCTTGTACCTGATCTCGCCGCCAAGCTCACGGATACGAGCATCCGCATTTGCCACAACACGGCGGAGAATATCCGTACCGATATGAGGCTTTGCCCGGTATAGAATGTCCTCCGGTGCCCCAAGCTCGTGAAGCTTTTTCAGTACATAAGCGGTAAGGGGATCGTTAATTCTGGTGGTCAGCTTGCCGTCAGAAAACGTGCCTGCTCCACCTGCGCCGAATTGGATATTGGTGTTCACATCAAATGCGCCGCGACTGATGAATCTCTCCACCGCCGCAGTTCTCTCTTCAACATCCGTACCACGTTCAAGTATCAAAGGTGCATATCCGTTTTCTGCCAGCAGCAGTCCCGCAAACATTCCCGCAGGACCAAATCCCACGATAACGGGACGGTGCTCCATTTTCTCCGTTCCCCGCACAAGATCAAGCTCCGCCTCGGAATACTCCTTGATCTGCGGATCGGTTATTTTACGCGCCCTCGAGTCTATCACAGCGGTAACCGTATATACAAAGGACAGCTCCCGCCGCGCATCTATGGATTTTTTCGATATTTTCAGCTCCCGCGGCGTCACACCGACTCTTTTGGCAATAAGCGATGCCGCTTTATGGATAGCCTCGGCTTCAAAATCCCGATTGCCATCCCGATACATGACCCTAATGTCGCTGATCTGTATTCGTTTTGTCTCGTTCATATCAGTCAGTAAATACTACCTTGATTTCATAAGTTCCGATCTCAAGCACCTGGTCCTTAACAGGAGAATCAATGACGATCTCCGCTTTTACATTGGCAGAGCCGCTGTTTGATTCGCTGTACGGGCTCATATCAAGCACAAGAGTAATGTCCTCAGGATCAATAGCCGCAAGAGCTTCCGGAGGTCCCATCAGCTCAATGGGTGTTGCGGTTCTGCTGTAGGTGTATTCCACTCCGGGACGTGCACCTGTATCCATAATATTGTTACCGGGGACGGTTATCGTTCTTGAACTGATAACAGAGCTGTCAATTATTGCTGTCACCTCAACCTCGCTGACGGAAAGCATTACCCCATCAACTGCGTTCAGTGCATACGTGCCCTTACAGCGGAATTTGCTGAAATCGTTCTTTTCGTCAAGTATGATAGATTCTATAAGATTGCCCTTGTTGATGACATCCACCTCACCTGTCACCTCAACCGTTGCTGGGGAGACCGATACTGCTGTATTGTTATATCCGAGGAATCCGTGCTTGAACTGTACGTCAACATTGACAGATACCGTTTTGTATACGGGAACAGTTACAGTCACCTGCTTCGGGTAGTAGTCAATGTACGGGCTGTTTATCACGTTTCCGTCTCTGTCAAAGAGAACTATATCAGCGGTAACCGTTGAAGTCTTGCGTACACCTGCAAGGTCAAGCTTTGCAACTGCACGGCTAACTCTTGACATAACAATTGACGGACCTGTTACGGTGATCATATCCACGGGGTATTCTATAGTACCTGTAAACGCGCCCTCGGGAAGATCGGTATTTTCTCTTTCTTCCCCAAGTATCACATTGATCTGCTGGGATTTGTCAAGGTAAACGGACACCGTCTCCTGTGACATTCCGACCACCTTGCAACCTGCCGGTACGTCCACAACGATCTTGCAGTTGTATCTTCCGCCCTCACCTGTCAGAGTGCTGACGTCGGCTGTTGCAACGATATCATCAGCGGATAGTTTTGAGATAACGCTCTTTTTGCCGGACAGCGTAATATCGATCATTGTGCCGTAACCGTTGTAGATGGCAAGCTCCTTTTCCTCGATAAGCTGATCCGTATTTATAAGCTCAACCGTAATGTGGCTGAAGGTCTCTTCATACTCGGGGCTCTCAACCATCATAACGTATATCCACATGATAAACGCCACAAGAACACACACGACCTTTATGATGATCGCCATGTGCTTCTGGTGCTTATCCTTTACATCATCTGTCTTTGTACGAGTAATGTCAGACATATTATTCCTTCCTGATCGTGATACGAATTATTTCTTTTCGTGATTTCTCAGTTCCTTCACCTTGCCGATCAAGTCAAACTTCTTCTTGTCGGTCTCATCACGTCCGATTAGCTGTGAGCGCAGGAATGCTGTAAGAGTCTCTTTTTTGTAACCTCTCACCAGCTTGCCCTCCACCGCTGTGGATATTGTGCCTGTTTCTTCGGAGATTATCACTACGATAGCATCGCTGTTTTCGCTCATTCCGATACCTGCGCGGTGACGTGTGCCGAGATCCTTGATGATATCGGGGTTGTTTGTGAGGGGGAGGAAGCAGCCCGCCGCGTGGAGTCTCATATCGCGGACGATAAGTGCTCCGTCATGCATTGGGGCTTTGTTGAAGAATATATTCTTGATCATAGCAGCCGCAGGGTATGCGTCAATGACCGTACCTGTGAGGATCATGTCTCCCAGCTTTGTTGTGCGCTCGAAAACGATCAGCGCGCCTGTCTTTGTTGCCGCAAGGTCGCAAGCCGCAGACACTATCTCATCAATAACCGCTGTTCCGCTTGCCGCATCCTTTGCTTCACCGATGTTCTTGAGACCCATGAGGGGAGTTGCACCAACCTTTTCAAGCACAGAGCGTATCTCCGGCTGGAATAGGATAACGAGCATAATAATACCGACCTGGAAAATATTCTGCAAGATATACTGCAAGAGATACATATCCAGGAGGTTGCTTATGAGAAGCGCCACCATAAGAAGCAATACACCAACTGCAAGTCGGCCTGCGCGTCTGTCTCTGATAAATTTGTAAAGATAATACAGGAGGACTGATACGCAAACTATATCTATGATATCAAACACAGATATTGTTCTTATAACATTCAGTATATTAGTCATGATTTCCGGCACTGTTGCAAGCAATATTCTCACGGTGAAAATATCCCCCCTATTTTATTATTATATTATTATAACATATCATATGGAGATTTTCAAACCCTTTTTATATTATTTTGTAAATAATATTGAAAAAAGTAGTGTTGATGAGACGATTTTTTGCTTGACGCTTGCTCTCATCTCCGCAAAATGATCATTTGTGGGTCACAACTCACAACTCATAGCTCCCAACTCACAGTTCTACCTGTTTCTCCGTGCATATTACACAACACATCGCGGTATATTTATGCAAAAATAATATAAAAAAC